>CAMCNL010000094.1 GCA_945876205.1 Candidatus Sulfopaludibacter sp. SbA3 | reverse complement strand
AAACGAGTCATTTCTCGATCCGTCTGGCGCAAGCTCCTGGCGACCATCGTTGCGATGGTGGCGTTCGTGCTGCTGTACGAAGTCACGACGATGGATTCGCGAGACGCCTCACGTCAGGGCGCCGTCGACCCGACCGCGCCCGCGGCAGGTTCGCGGCTCACCTTCAGCGCGACCGCCTACTGCAAGGGAACGACGACGGCGTCCGGCGTCGGCGTGCGCACCGGTATCGCCGCGTCGGATCCCAGCATCCTGCCGGTCGGCAGCGTCATCAGCATCACCACAGACGAGACGAAATACAACGGCGTCTACACCATCATGGACACCGGTCCGAAGGTGCAGGGCCGCATTCTCGACGTCTACATGTGGAGCTGCAACGAGGCCCTGACGTTTGGCCGCAAGCAGGTCCAGATCACGGTGCTGCGTCTCGGATGGAATCCCAACAACAGCTCGCCAAGCCTGATCGACCGCCTGTTCCGCCGGCGCGAGGCCGCGCGCAACGCGGTCCGGGCCGCTCCGGCGCCGGACACGAGCGCCACCGATCCGCTGGTGAACAAGGGCTCGACGCCGCTAGACAACCCGACGGCGCAAGACGGTGCAACGGATGCAACGGTGGCGGTGCCCATCACAGGCACAATCACGCCAGGCACCGTCGCACCGTTACCACCTGTCGCGCCCGTCCCCGAAGACCGCTAAAGCATCTTTCACTTCTACGTCGTGGAAAACGCTTTAACCCACGTAGACCGGTGAATCGAGCCGGATGCGGATGATCGACCCGGCCGGCAGCGTGACGTCCTTGCCTTCGGTCGCGACGATCGCACCGCCCGCGCCAATCACCGCGCCGATGATGGCGCCCTTGAGGCCGCCGAGGATGCCGCCGATCACCGCGCCGGCGCCCGCGCCAATACCCGCCGTCCCGGCATCGCTGCGGATGCCGCCGCTTTCAAAGATGTTGGTCGCCATGCCGCGAATCGTGTACTCACGGTTGTAGACCGTCATGCGGTCGAACGACAGGGTCAGGCTGCCGGTGCGATCGATGCGCCCCGCGGCTTCCACCCCCGACACCACGCCGCGCACGACCGAGCCAGCCGGCACGAGCACGCGGCCGCTCTGCATCAGGTCGACCACGGTGGTGGCTTCGAAGCGCTGCTCGACAGCCGCGGTTTCCGAGCTCAGCGTCGATTGAAGCCGGAGATCCAGTTCCTGCCCCGCTGGAATCTCTCCGCGGGCGCCGACGTTCGCCTCGACGGGACCGCCTGGCGCCGTCGTGGTTGGGCGATTCGAGGTCTGCGGCGGTGAGTACACGGGCGGATTGTTCGTCGTGGTCGCCCCGCAGGCGATCGCGCCGAGCGCGCTCATGAGCGCGATGGTGCGGATCAGTCCAGACATGTGTCCATCCCCTTCCCAAAACGTTCCACACACGTAGTGTGCTGGAAGAGGGAGAAGCAACGCCGGTGCCTACCGCGGCCTGGTCATCCATTGGACGCGGCCTGGCACCCCTGAGCTAACCGACCGGGTGCAGTCGAGGTGCCTGAGCCGCGTCGTCCTTGAACTGAAGCTGGTAGAGCCGGTGGTAAATGCCGCGCTGCGCGAGGAGCTCCTGGTGCGTTCCCGACTCCCTCAGCTGGCCCTTGTGCAGCACGAGGATGCGGTCCATGTCCTGGATCGTCGAGAGACGATGCGCGATCGCGATCGTCGTCCGCCCGCGCATCACGACCTTGAGCGCGTCGCGGATCAATAGCTCAGTTTCGGTATCGACGCTGGATGTCGCCTCGTCAAGGATCAATACGCGCGGATCGAACGCCAGGGCCCTGGCGAAGGAGAGCAACTGCTTCTGCCCAACCGACAGGGTGGCGCCACGCTCGGCCACCGGCGTCTGCAGGCCAAGCGGCAACCGGTCGATGAAGTTGTCGGCGTGCACCGCTTCCACCGCACGCCGCACCGCTTCGTCGGTGATCGACTCGTGACCCAGCCTGATGTTGCCGGCGATGGTTCCTGAAAACAGGTGCACGTCCTGCAGCACGAGGGCAAAGAGGGTCCGGAGCGAGGCCGGATCCATCTCGCGGATGTCCACGCCGTCCACCGTGATCCGGCCTTCCTGCACTTCGTAAAACCGCAGCAGCAGGCTGACGATCGTCGTCTTGCCTGACCCGGTGGCGCCAACGATCGCCACGCGCTGGCCAGGCTCCACTCGGAACGACACGTCCTTGAGCACCGGTTCGCCTTCGACGTACGCAAACGAGACATGCTCGAAGGCGATCGCGGCAGGCGCGCCAACGGGCGCGAGATGGGGCGCGGACCCGTGCGGCTCCTGAATCGCAACAGGAGTGTCCAGCAGAGCGAAGATGCGTTCAGACGAGGCCATCGCGCCCTGCAGGATGTTGAACTTCTCCGACATGTCGCTGATCGGCCGGAAGAATCGCTGCGAATACTGGAGGAAGGCGACGAGCGACCCGAGCGTCAAGGCGCCCTGCGCGGACCACCCGCCACCGACCCAGATGATCAGTGAGGCGGCGATCGCACCCACGAACTCGACGGCCGGATAGAAGACGGCGTAGTAGAAGATCGATTCGACGTTCGCGTCGCGGTGCTGCCGATCGATTTCGTCAAAGTCTGCGAAGTCGCGCTGCTCGCGCCGAAAGAGCTGCACGGTGGACATCCCCGTGATCCGCTCCTGCAGGTAGGCGTTGATCCGCGCGATCCAGGTGCGAACGGTGCGGTACGACCCGCGCACGCGCGACCGGAACCACTGCGTGATCAGGACAATCAGCGGCAGCACCGAGAAGGCGACCATCGCCAGACGCCAGTCCATCCACACCAGGACGGCCATGATCCCGACGAGCGTGAAGACGTCGCCGAAGACCGAGACGACGCCCGAGGTAAACAGCTCGTTGAGCACGTCGACATCGGTCGTCACGCGCGTCATCAGGCGGCCGACGGGATTGCGGTCGTAGAACCGCAGGTCGAGGCGATGCAGGTGCCGATAGAGCTGCATGCGCAGGTCGAACATGATTCGCTGCCCGGTCATCTGCATCGTCCACGTCTGCAGGTACTCGAGCGCGAAGGAGCCGGCGAGGGTCAGGAAGAAGAAGATCGCAATCGTGCCCAGCCCCGAAAGGTCGCGAGCGGGAATGTACCGATCGATGACCAGCTTGGTCAGGTACGGAGGCGCGAGCTCGAGCAGCGAGTGACCGACGATCGCCGCGATCGCCAGCGCCACCTGGGGCCGGTACGGCCGCAGGTAGGTCAGCAACCGCCGCATCAGCCGCGCGTCATAGGCCTTGCCGAGGACGTCTTCTTCGTGGGAGGACATGGTGAATGCTGAGGTTCGAACTTCCTGCTTCCGGGTTCCGGGTTCGTGTTCAGGTTCGGTTCTACGTGCGGGGTTCGACGTTCGGGGTTCGCAATCCCACGACCTCGGCGATGCGACGGCGATTGCACGAACGCGAACATCGAACCCGAACATCGACCCCAGAACTGCAGAACCCGAGAACCGAACGTCGAACATCGAACCAGGAACCGAACCGTCGAACACCGAACCCAGCACCGAACCTGAACACGAACCCGGAACCAGGAACCTGGAAGCGTGAACCTTGGCTCATGACGCCTCCAGCTCCTCCTCGAGGAGCTGCTTGCGATAGAGCTCGGCGTAGAGGCAGTTGCGCGACACGAGCTCGTCGTGGGTGCCTCGCTCGGAGATGCGGCCGCCGTCGAGCACGAGAATCTGGTCGGCGCCGCGGACGGTCGAGACGCGGTGCGACACGATGATCGAAGTGCGCTCCCTCATCACGCCACCCAGGCGGGCCAGGATCTCCTCCTCCGTATACGTATCCACGGCCGACAACGCATCGTCGAGGACCAGGATTCTGGGATCGACGATCAATGCGCGGGCGATCGCCGTCCTCTGTTTCTGCCCCCCTGAGAGCGTGATCCCCCGCTCGCCGATCATCGTCTCGTAGCCGCGGGGAAAGTCGGCGATGTCCTTGTCGAGACGCGCGGTGCTCGCCGCCTGTTCTACGCGCTCCGGCTGGTCCTGGTCGCCGCGGGCGCCAAAGGCGATGTTCTGAGCCAGTGTCGCGCTGAACAGGAAGGGCTCCTGCGGCACGAAGCCGATCGCGCCGCGAAGCACCTCGAGCGGGATCTCCCGCACGTCGACACCGTCGATGAATACCGTTCCCGGTGGCGGGTCCTGCAATCGCGGCAGCAGGTTCAGCAGAGTGGACTTGCCCGCTCCCGTCGCACCAACGATGGCCGTGGTCGTGCCGGCCGGCAGCACGGCGGACACGTCGCGCAGGATCACCTGATCGCCGTACGAGAAGGTGAGGTTGCGGAACTCGATCGCGCCAACCATATCGACCTGTCGCGCGCCTTTACGGTCCGCCACCGTCGGCTCGGCATCGAACACCTCGATCATCCGCTTCCACGACGCCATGCCTCGCTGAATGAGATTGGTGACCCAGCCGAATGCGATCATCGGCCACGACAGCATCATCAGGTAGGCGTTGAAGGCGACGAGGGCACCCACCGTCATCCGTCCGGCGACCACCTCGGGCTACCGAGCCAGATGACAATCAGGGCGCCGATGCCCATCAGGAACCCCATGCTCGGGTAATAGAGACCCTGGACGCGGATCAGGCCCCTGTTCCTGGCGACGTACTCCTCGTTGGCGCGCCTGAAGCGATCGATCTCGAACGCTTCCTGCCGGTAGGCGCGCACCACGCGGACGCCTGACAACGACTCCTGCGTGACCGCGCTGATTTCGGATAGTTGCTCCTGAATCCGCTCGAAACGCCGGTGGATGACGTTGCCGAAGTACCACACGAACAGCGACACGAACGGCAGCGGAATCAGCGCGAGCAGCGTCAGCCGGCGGTTGATCGACAGCATCAGCACCATGGCGACCGCAAACGTCAGCACCGTCGTCGCCGTGTACATCACCGCGGGACCGATCATCATCCGCACGGCGCTGAGATCGTTGGTGGCCCGCGACATCAGGTCGCCGGTGCGATGGCGCTGGAAGTAGGCAAGGTCGAGCCGCTGAAGATGCGCGAAGAAATCGTTGCGCAGGTCGTACTCGATGTCGCGTGAGGCGCCGATGATGATGCGGCGCATCAGGAAGCGGAAGACGCCGCCCGCAGCGGCCAGCGCGAGCAGGACCACGGCATAGAGCCGCACCTTCGCCTGCGTCACGCCCGCCGACAGATCGTCGATGGCGTACTTCAGAATCCACGGACTCATCAGCGAGATCGTCGTCGTCGCGACGATGCAGAGGAAGCCGAGGACGAAGGCGCGGCGATACCGGAAGAGGTAGCCCAGGAGCCGGTGGGCTGGAGACATCGATTGAGTATATCGAGTGAGATTCATTCAGCAGATAATTGACGCATGCGAATCCGACTTCTTGCTATGGCACTCTGCTTCACCGCGTTTACGCTCATCACATCGCGCGCCGAGGCTCAAAACACGATGAACGGCGAGATCGCCGTCGTCTTCTGGAAACCCAGTCCCGAGCTGTCGATCCAGACCGGCGCCCTCACCAGCGCTACCGGCCTCGCTGAACCCGTCGATTTCGTGAGCACCTTCGGAATCGAAGACAAGTGGTTCACCGGCTTCCGTGCCTCGCTGGGCAACAAGCACAAGCTCAACGTCAGCTACGCCCCGGTGAAATACGACGCCAGCACGACGATCTCGCGGACCTTCACCTTCAACAACCGGGTCTTCGTCGTCGGCGCACCGGCCACGACCGCCATCAAGTGGGATCTCTGGCGCTTCGGATACGAATGGGACTTCGTGTCGATGGCCAAGGGCTATGTGGGCGTGATTGCCGACATCAAGTACAACAAGCTCACGGCGTCTGTCGACAGTCCGGTGCTGAGCAGCTCCGCGTCTACCGAGCAGAACGCGCCAGTGCCGACGATCGGCGTCGCCTTTCGGGCGTTTCCCGTCGACATGGTCTCGATCGGCGGCGAGTTCAGCGGTTTGAAGATCAAGCGCGGCGACTTCGACGCCAAGTTCTTCGACCTCAATGTCGATGGCACGATCTATTTCGGGAAGTACGTCGGCGTGCAGGGCGGATATCGCTCGGTCACCGTCGACTACGTGATCGATGATGACGTCGGCGACCTGAAGTTGAAGGGACCCTGGCTGGGCGGCCTCGTCAGGTTCTAGGTTTCCTCGCCACGATCAGCAACGAGCTGCCAATCGGCATCGGGAGGCGGCGCGACAGCGCCGCTTCCCTCTTCACCAGCCAGGTCAGCGCCTCGTTGATCGGCTCCGGCGGCACTTCGAGCTCCGAGTCACCCTGGGGCTTACGAAACGGCCGCAGCAACTTCTGCCACATGCGCACCCCCAGCATCAGCGGAAAGAGCGAGGCAAACAGGAACGAGATGCTTACCACCTGAAGGCCGGCGCTCCCCACCAGCCGACCCGCGCTGGCAGGCGTGTAGCGGTGCAGCTCGTTCCACACCTCCGCATGATCGGCCCGCAACAATTCGAGCGCGCTGACGTTCAGCACAGCGTAACCGCCCGGCTTGAGGATCCTCGCCATCTCTTTGACCGCCGCGCCATCGTCCGGCACGCTCTGGACGACGTCGAATGACGTGGCGATGTCGAAGCTCTCGGCCTTGTAGGGAATGCGCTCGATGTCGGCCTGGACGACCGGCCGTTCGGTGCGGAGGGCCCTGACAGCGCCCTCGCGGGTCAGGTCAAAGCCGAACGCCTGTCCGTACGGCTTGAGCAGCAGGATGTTGTTGCCCGTGCCGCAGCCGCAGTCGATCAGGCGCAGATCGCGCCGGCCCGCGGCGATCTTCTCGAGGACGGGCACCACGTAGGCGCGAAAGCCGTGAAACCAGAAGTGGGTCGCTTCGGCGCGGCCCGTGAGCTCGAGCAGGTCACCCATTAATCAGCGGCGACGGCGCGCCGGACGCGCGGGAGCTTTGCGGGCAGGAGCCTTTTTCGCGGGGACGGCCTTTGGAGCCGGGCTCGCCTTTACCGCCGGTGGCGGGCTGCTGAGACCGGGCTGGAGGATGCCGCCGCCGTAGAGGCGGCGATAGTCCTCGGCGGTGCCCAGGATCCGCTTCACGTAGTTCTGCGTTTCGGGAAACGGGATGTCGTCGATGAACTCGTCCTGTGTGAGGCCCGGGCTTTCGGCGCGCCAGCGCGCGATGCGCTGCTCGCCGGCGTTGTAGCTGGCGAGCGCGAAGTGAGCGCCGCCGAACCGATCGACCAGGTCCTTGAAGTAGGTCATGCCGAGCCGCACGTTGGTCTCCGGCTGCGTCAACACCGCCGCCGAGTAGCGGACGCCAACCTTCCTGGCATACCGGCGGGCGGTGGGCGGAATCAGTTGCATCAGCCCGACGGCATTGGCACTGGAGCGCACGTCGGCGGTGAAGGTCGATTCCTGTGCGATCAGCGCCGTCATCAGGTACGGATCGAGCCCGTGCCCGTCCGAATACTTCTTGATGATCGGCCAGTAGTCGAGCGGGAAGATGACGCGGAGAACGTCGGGCGGCAGGTTCTCGCCGCCGGCCGCCAGGAACTGCGGATAGGCGCGGCGCATGATCGTGATCGCCCCGCGCAGATCGGTGAAGCGATCGTTTGATTTTTCCTGGAGCGCGCGCTCGTGACGAATCCAGGCCACCGTCGCCTGCAAGGCCGATGAGTCGCCCCAGACGCGCTGCGCGTACTGCACTTCGTTCAACGCGTCCTGATACAGGTCCACCGCCACCAGCGCCCGGATGACCGAGTCGTTCGGGACCTGCGGCTGCGGCATCGACGCGATCGACGCGGCGCGCACGATCTGCAGCACCGCCGGTTGCTGGCGCGTCGCGAGGATGCGCGACGCCAGGCGTCCGTAGTACGAGTTCAGGTAGTCGCTGGCGACGATCTGGTAGCGGGTATTGGCGGCGTCCGGCTCGCCCATCCGATCGCGCGACCGTGCGGCCCAGTAGAGCCATGACGGCCGGTAGTCCGCGCGCGGATAGGCGGCCGATGCGGCCTCGAACAGTTGCGCCGTCTCGGCGAACTGGCCGTTCTTGTACGCCCGCCAGCCGATCTTCCACGCCGCGCGCTCGGCGTAGCGCCCTTCGGGGAACCGGCGATACAGCTCGCGGAACACGCGATCCGCTTCGGCATCGTCATCGACGATGACGTAGTGGGAGGCGAGGTTATTGAGCGTCTCTTCCGCCCACGATTTGTCGGGATGATCGGCGATCAGGGCACGGGCGAGCGCAACGTAGCTGTCAACGTCACCAAGTGCCCGCGTGGCGGTGAGGTAAAAGAAGCGCGCTTCGGCCTCGCGCGAGGACTCGTCGATGAACGGCCGCAGTGCATCGCGTGACGCGCGGTGCCGATCGAGGTAGTAGTCGCATTCGGCCAGGCGGAGCGCGACGAGCTCTCTGTCGTCGCCCGTCGCGAGGCGCGCGATCGAGACGAAGCCGGCACGGGCCTGCGCCCATCGCCGCGACGTGAACAAGCGCTCGGCGCGGGTCAGCTCCAGCGTGAACAGATCCGACGAGACGAGGTCGGCGGTCTGCAGGCGCTCGATGCCTGACTGGGCCTCGGCCGATTGCGTGCTCAGCGGATACTCGTAATAGACGCGACGAAACACCTCGACAGCTTTTTGACGATTGCCGGCGGCTTCCTCCGCGAGGCCAAGGCGCAGCGTGACCTCCTCGGGCGTCATGAGCTTCTCGTCCGCCAGGTCATCGAGCAGATCGACGGCGCGCTTCGGATCCGAGAGCGCGAGCGCGGTGTCGGCAAGCCGGAGCGGTGCGACCTCCTTGAGGTAGCCCTCGGGCCTGGCGTCGAGAACCGCCATCAAGACCGCGTCAGCTTCAGCCATCCGGCGCAATCCGGACAGGGCGAGGCCCGCGTAGTACCGGCTGTACTGCGCCAGCGGTGTTCCCGTCAGATCGGCGCCGGTGACGAGCGGAAGGCCTGCCGCGAAGTCGCCGTTGGCGATGAGCGAGGCGCCTTTCGCGAAGCGCGACGCCGCGGCGTTCTGTGACTGGATTCCGGCCGTCCGCGTCAGCGATGCCTCAGGAACCAGCCAGTACAGCGACGGATGGCTCGGCAGCGGCGCGTGCGTCGTCGTCGACAGGCTCGTGACCAGAGGACGGCTCTGCGCGAGAACCTGATGGCCCGATGCGGCGCCAAGCGCAAGCGTGACGAGCGCCAGCAGGGCGAGCGCCTGCCGCGCCGAAGCTCGCCGCGCCATAGCTCGCGTAGCGAGCGAAGGCGGGAGCGAAGGCGGGTTCACTGGACGCCCCCGAGCAGCGTGCGATCGCCGTCCGCCAGCGTTCGCACCAGCTCCTGATCGAAGACGTCCGCTCGTCCGTTGACGCTTGATGGCACGCGTGCTTCGTAGAGTTGCCGCGCGCGATCGATTTCGCCGCCAAGCCGCGCCAGCAGGTCGCGCGACCGGCGGCCTGCGTCGATGAGCGGCTCGTTGTACATCCGGATTTCTGAGAGCAGGAGGCGCGCGTACCGGCGCGCGGCATCTTCATCGCCGCCCGGCCCTGCCTGTTCGAGCGGACCCGGCACGGATGCGTGCGTGCCGCGAGCGACCGGACGCGGCAGCGACAGCCCGGCGGCCTGCTGCACCGTCATCGCCTCGAGGGCTCGGCTCGCGTGACGCGCGAGCACATCGAGCATCGCCGGCCAGCGGCTCGAATCGGACGGCCTGTCGAGCCGAGGCGCGTCGCCATAGAGCACGGCGACGACGACGACGCCGACCGTGATCGGCAGGGCCAGGGCGTGGCGTGCACCCGCGTCGTGAGCGAAGGGTGGCAGCGCCGGCTGCCGGGCCTGCGACGGTCCGGGCTCGACCACCGGACGTGAGACCGCGATGCCTGTTCGGACAACCGCTCCCGGGAGGCCCGCCTCGTCGAGCGAGAGATCGATTGATTTGGCGGCAGGAGCCGCCGCGCCAAATCCGGCGAGGCGCCAGCCGTT
This sequence comes from Candidatus Sulfopaludibacter sp. SbA3, assembly GCA_945876205.1. Lineage (GTDB taxonomy): Bacteria > Acidobacteriota > Vicinamibacteria > Vicinamibacterales > UBA2999 > CANNDT01. Next base: position 3,890 of record CAMCNL010000094.1, on the reverse strand, counting down.
GAGGCGATCGCCTTTGACCAGCAGCACCGCGGCGCGTTCGACCTCGCGCCCCGCGCATTCGGCCAGCGTTTCGAGCACATCGCCGAGCGTCCGTGCTTCGTCGAGGGACCGAATCGCGTCGGCGAAGCGCGCGGCGTAGGCCAGCGCCGCCTGCTGCGCATCCGTCTTCGCGCGTTCCACGGCCGCAGCCTGCCGGCGCTCGGTGTTCGAGGCGGCGGCGGCCAGTTGTGCCACGACCGTCTCCTCGGCCTCGGCCACGGCGCTCTTCCTGACGCGCTCGATTTCCTGGCGAAGCTCGGCGACGCGGCTCTCGAGCGTGCGCTGGGCCTCGGCCAGCGCCGCGTGCGAATCGCGGCGAACCTTGTCGACCTCGGCTTGCGATTCGTTCTGGGCTTTGGCGAGGCGCTCCGCGCTCGAGCGATGCGATTCGTCGAGGAGCTTCTTCAGCTCGGTGATTTGAACTTCAGCCGTACGGCGAAGCTCTTCGCTATGTTTCTGGGCGCTCTCGCGCAACTGGCCGAGCTGCGCTTGCGCATGGCGGCGAACGTCGGCCGCCGCCGTTTCGGCGGCTTCCGCGACCGCTTTCGTACGCTCATCAGCCGCCGAGCGGACGATATCCTGCGCCAGCGCACGCAGGTCTGACTCGAGGTGCGTACGGGCGCCAACCAGGGCGCGGTCGAGGGCTTGGCGGATGTGATCGTCGAATGACACGATCGTACTGCCGCCATTATACGGCTAAACCGCTGACCCGCTTAGGGATCTACCCTCACCAGGCCGCTCGAACCGGCTGCCCCACCAGGTAGGCCGGGTTGGCTCCCGCGCGCGGCTTGAACTTCTCGGTCCGGCCGCTGTTCACCGAGGCCAGGTACAGGTTGCCTTCCTGGTCGACGCTCATCCCGTGGACGTTCCACAACCCGCCGGGCCATTCGCCAAAGCTGCCCCACGAATAGAGATAGTTGCCTTCGAGGTCGTATTTGACGATCCGCTCCGTCCCGTGATCGGCGACCCAGATGTGCTTGTCGGCGCTGAGGAACATGACCTGCGGCTGCGAAGGATTGCCCGTCGAGAACTGACTGAGGAACTTGCCGTTCTCGTCGAACACCTGGATGCGGTGGCTCGACCGGTCGGTCACGTAGACGCGGCGGGTATCGGGATCGACCTGCACGCCGTGCACGGCATCAAAGGTGCCGGGCCGCGTGTCGTCGGGCGGGGTGCCCTTCTCGCCCCACTGCAGGACGAACTTGCCATCCTTGTCGAACTTCACGACGCGCGTGTTCGCATAGCCGTCCGAGACAAACATCGTCCCGTCGGGGAGCCAGGCGAGAAACGTCGGCCGGTTGAAGTGCGTGTCGTCGGCGCCTGAGACGCCGGGCACGCCGAACGTCCGGATCAACTGCTTGCCGTCATGGCTGAACTCGAAGATCACGTGGTTGCGATCCTCGACGACCCAGATATGTTTCTCGGCGTCATACGGGTTGATCGTGACCGAGTGGGGCCGGCGGAATTTGTCGTCCCACTGCGTCCAATCCTCGGTGATGTTGCCGGCGGCATTCACGACCACGAGGTTGTGTTCCCAGCGTGCGTCGACGCCGAGTTTCCCTTGCCACCCTGCCCAGCCATCGGCCCCCTGGTTGCCCGGGCTGGCGTTGACACCGACCGACGCGTTGCGCCAGGGCGCCTGGCCCACGGGAAACGAGATGCTCGGGCCGAAGGCCGGGATCGGCGTTTCTTTCGGCCGCTCGAGCACTGGCAGCTCGCCGCGTTGAAGGATGAACACGCGGTTCGGGCTCTCGGCGAAGACGCCCTGCGCGGCGCCCCACGTCCACTTCTCGTGTCCCGGCAGTTGCGACATCGGCTTGGGCCAGTTGAGGACGACGTCGTAGGGACCGGTGGGATCCTGCGTACCCTTCTGACCCGGGACGGCCGCGATGCTGACCGCTGCGGGCGGCGCAGCGGCCCCGGGCGCTGGTGCCCCTGCGGGCCGCGCGGCAAGTTGGAACCCGATCATCATCGCGACTGCGATGGTCACGAGAGCGATTGCTCCACCGATCACTGAACGCATAAATAAGACTCCTTATGCTTGCCGCGCCGAAGCCGTTAGCGGAGGCGGGAAAGCGGCCTAGTTTAGCTCAGCCGCGCATCCACTTTCTCAATCTCAGCAATTGAATTGTTTTCGGGATGGAAGAATCATCCCTACAATGTCTCTGTGCTGCACCCGTCAGCGAAAACCGTACTGGTGGTCGAGGACGATTCGAGTCTTCGCGAGTATTACCGCACCGCCCTCGTGCAAGCGGGCTACTCGGTCGTGGCTGTCGAGGACGGCCTGGACGCGTTGCGCCGTGTCGAACGGGATGCGCCGCAAGCGGTGGTCCTCGACATGGCGCTGCCGCGCCTGGGCGGACGCGATGTGCAGCGTGAGCTGAAGTCGCGCCCTGAAACCTCCGGCATCCCCATCGTCGTCGTCAGCGGCACCGATGTCAGCGACCTCAACGAGTCGGAATACGCGTCGGTGCTGCGAAAGCCGATTCACGCCGAGGCGATCGTCTACGCCGTCGACAAGTGCTTCCGCCGCGCGCAGCGCTCCCCAGCCGAGCCGTTCTAACCTGCTACAATCAGTCAGCTACGCGAGACTCTCTCCCGAGGGGGCGACTTTGGCTTCGACGGGGGTATTGAATCGTGGGATGCATGCCGAGCACCATTAACTCGTAAATCTGATGGAACATCCGTTAACTGCGGATTCTCAGTACGCTCTCGCGGCTTAATAAGCTGTGAGCGTCTGCCCTGACCTCGCCTGGTGGTTGGGGGCCAGATGTCATTAAGCAGGCTGGTGGGCACGTGGCGCCTCGGCGCGTGTCCGCGAGATTCTCTGAGGCTAAGGTCGGCGGTACTTAGCCGTTTCCACACGCCGGCACGAAAATTCAGAAGCGGACACGCATGTAGAGTCCTGCGGGGACGTACTTTCGGACGCGGGTTCGACTCCCGCCGCCTCCACCACTTCAGCGTTTCACACCATCCCAGAACATCCAAAGGCTCCACTTAAATGGAGCCTTTTCTTGCGTTTACAGCATTCTGCTGTCCAACGACGTCCTGCGTGATTCCTTGACGGCCCATGGACACAGGGGGTAACTTTGGGGGTAACAGTGTCGCGTTTGTCGGCTCATTGCCGCTGAATACGAGGAGTTACCCCCGCCTCGGGCGACTTCCCGTCAGGAGTTACCCCCAGATGCCTCTCACGGACACCGCCCTCCGAAACACCAAGCCCAGCCAGAAACCTCTGAAACTGTTCGATTCAGGTGGTTTATTTATGATCCTCAATCCCAATGGGGGCCGGTGGTGGCGCTTTAAAAACCGCTTTGGTGGCAAGGAGAAGCTGCTCTCCCACGGCGTCTACCCAGAGGTCAGCCTCAAAGAGGCCCGTCAACGGCGCGACGAGTGTCGCCACGCCCTGGCTGGCGGCGTGAACCCCAGCGACACGCGGAAGACCGAACATGCTGCCGAGGCGGCGGCCACGGGAGACAGCCTTGAGACGGTCGCTCGTGAGTGGTACGAGAAACAGCTCCCGAGCTGGACACAGGGCCATAGCAAAACCGTCGTGCGTCGGCTCGAACTGTATGTCTTCCCCATCCTCGGCTCGAACGTGATGGCGGATGTCCGTGCGCCAGAACTGCTCGGTATGCTCAGGCGGCTTGAAGCACGGGATGTGCACGAAACAGCGCATCGTGTCCTGAATCTGTGTCAGCAGATCTGCCGCTACGCTATCGCCACGGGGCGCATCACAGAAGACCCGAGTGCGGCACTGCGAGGTGCCCTGACCCCCCTGACCACGCGGCATTTCTCTGCCATCACCGACCCCACGGACATCGCCCCCCTTCTACGCAGGCTCGATGGCT
>CAMCNL010000093.1 GCA_945876205.1 Candidatus Sulfopaludibacter sp. SbA3 | reverse complement strand
GAACGCCAGGGCCGTGAGGAGCGCCAGGCGGTAGGTCGGCCGCACGGCCACCACATTGAAGACGCGCTCGAGTGACGCGAGGATGAACGCCCCGGCCACCAGCCCCGTGAGGAACGGATAGAGGACGATGAGGATGCTCCACTGAAGCTCGATCTCGTTGGGGTAGATGAATCCAATGAAGGGAGACATGAACACCCTCTAGCGAACCGATCCGTCGAGGCCGTTGTAATACACCTTCGACCCGGTCGCCATCTGCGGTTTCAGCACGTGAATCTTGTGCGTACGGATGAACTCGTGCACGGGGTCCTTCGGGTTCTTCAAGTCCACGAGCTGTCGCGCGCCGGTCGGGCACACCTCGGCGCATGCCGTGGTCAGGCCCTTCGTGATGCGGTGATAGCAGAGCGTGCACTTGTCGGCCGTGAGCGTGCGCGGGTCGATGTAGCGGCAGCCGTACGGGCACGCCTGAACGCAGTACCGGCAGCCGAGACAGCGCGACTTGTCGATGAGCACGACACCATCCGGGCTGTGGAACGTCGCGCCCACCGGGCAGACCTGCGTGCAGGGCGAATCCACGCAGTGGTTGCACATCTTCGGCACGAAGAACGTCTTCATCGTGCCGTTGGCTGCGCCGATCGGCTCGAAGCCGTCGATGCCGCCGTCCGGCGAGTCGACCAGCGGATGATCCGGATCCTCGGGGTCGATCCGGTAGCGCTCGACCCACGTGCGGAAGCAGCCATCCTGGTCCGGAACGTCGTTCTCTTCCTTGCACGCACGGACGCAGTTGCCCGATCCGATGCACTTGTCGATGTCGATGGTCATCCCCCACCAGTGGGCCGTGGCCGAGTAGTTGGGCGCCTGTTCGGCCGCGCCCCTCACGACGTACTCCCACGCGACCGTCGCCGCGCCGGTCAAGAGGATGTATGTCCCCGCGTCCTTCAGAAATTCGCGACGGTCCTGATTCATCGATCGGTCCTCGCTATTGGCCGTCGGGCCTGGGACGATGCGGCCTGTGGCAATCGACGCACGCGTCGTCGCCGCTGTGATCGACCCTCAGGATCTGCGGCTGGGTGTCTGGCCGCCCGGCCAGTTGCGCGTGGCAGCCGAGACAGAGCTGGTTGCCGCCGACCGTGGCGACCGGCGCGGATGGATTGCCGACGTGCGAAGCGAGCGGCCCGTGGCACGTCTCGCACCGGAGCACGAAGTGTCTGTTGTCCTTGACCGGGTCGGCCTCAGCCGGCACGGCGCCCGTCTGGGCGCCCGGAAGGTCATAGGTGCCGCCGTGGCATGGTTCGCAGGCCGCGCGGCCCGCGTAGGCAATCGGGCGCGCTTTGGCGTCGTCGAGCGCGCCGGCGCGATAGAACCCGTAGACGCCGAAGTCGGACGGGAGCGCCACTGACCGCAGCACGAGGAAGGCCACGAACCCGAGCAGCAGAACCGCTCCGACCCGCAGCACGTGCTGGCTGTGACGAAAGCGATCGCGCATGCGGGCGGTGTTGCAAGGCATCCGCCACACCGAATCGGGCAGCGCAGTCTATCCCCTCCCATGTGATTCGGCGATGAGCGGTCGATTTTTTCCACGTTGGCGCGGGTTATTCCCCGGCCGCGGAAGCTCGTCCCGGTTGGATTGTGCGCCTACTTCTTGTCCATATCCTCGAGCGCGCGCACGCCAGACCGCATTCCCGCCAGCCATGTCACGACGCTCAGCACCACGGCGAGCGCAAAACTCGCCACCATGAGGATCTCGCGGGTCGTCGAGAGCCGGAAACCCCGAAGACGGCTGAACATCCAGAGCGATGACGGCCAGCCGAGCAAGCCAATCATGACGATGATGTAGAGGACGCCGAGGATCATGAAGGCGATGCCGCCGTACGATCCCGCGGCCTGCGTCGGGTCCGCCCCGAAGCGCGGATACCGTGCGCCAAGGCCGGTGGCCAGGCCCACCAGCGCGAAGGTCATGAAGGCGATCGCCAGCGCGGCCACGACCTTCAGGAACGGATCGACGCCAAGAAACTGATTCGCGGTGATCGTCAATAGTTCGGTCAGCACCAGGATCGGGATCAGGCCGGTCCAGAACTTTGACCAGAGGAAGTCGCGCAACGACACGGGCGCCGTCCGGATGATCCAGAAGGCATTGCCTTCGGCCGAGACCGCTGGAAATACGAAACGCACGGCGACGGTTGCGACGACGAAGCCGGCGAGGCCGAGGTTCACGAAGGCGTACAGGTTCTTGATCACGCCGCTCATGTACGGGATGCGACCGAGGTCGAAGGCGCGGAAATTGTAGAGATACAAGAGCACGAGGGCCGAGAGCGGGAGGAGCTGCAGCCACTGGCTGACATCACGCAGGAAGACCTTCAGATCCTTGACCAGCAGTTGCCGCCGCACCACCGAGAGCGGCAGCGCCTGTGCGAGCCGGTCGACGAAATGAAACCGCGTGAACTTCGTCCGTGGCGCCTCCTGCGAGCGGCTGTAGCCGGAGAAATGCCAACGCTCCTGCGCGGCTCCGAGGATGGCGGTGAAGGCGCAGGCCGTCGTCCACAGCGCGGCGCCGTGCAGCCAGTCGAGGCCTCCCTGGAGCGACGCAAAGAGCGACTCCCCGGCCCAGAATGACGGCAGCATCGGCGTGACCGGCGACTGCAGGGTCGCGAAGAAGTCGGTGATGTCGGGGAGCGATTCGACGCGAAGGAGCTGTTCCGGCTGGATGAACCGGAGGAGCAGCACGAGGGCCGCGGCGAACAGGAGGCTGACGAGCATCAAGAGGTCGCGAGCACGTCGAGCCGGAAACACGTTCACGAGCAGCAGGGTTGCAGCGCTGCCGACCGCCACCGGGATGATGGAGAACGGCACGATCGTCAGTGCCGCGGTGAGGTAATAGCCCGGAGGCGCGCAACGCGCGACACCGACGCCAACCAGCACCGGAAGGACGAAGATCACCACCATCCACGACGCCTGCGCAACGGTGCGCGTGAAGCGCGCCATGAACAACCGGTGCGCGGCGACGGGCGCAATCATCAGCAGCCGCAGATCGTCGGCGAGGAAGAACGTCGAGAGCGAGGTGACGACGCCGCTGAAGGCGAGGAACGCAAGAAACGTGAGAAACAGCCAGGAGAGTCCCAGGCGCAGCAGGTAGTCGCCGAACTCCTCGTACGAGGAGAGCTGCGTCGTGAGCCAGTACGCACCGGAGAACAGGGCTCCGCACACCACGATCGCGACCAAGGCGAACAGGCACGCGCGCATGAAGTCGCCGCGCTGACGACGGCGCGCCCGGTTGCTCGACGCCCAGAGCTGCGGCAGGAGCAGGAAGGGAAAGGGCGGCGTGCTCATACGATCTCGTCGATCTCCTGCAGCCCGCTGCCGCCGGTCAGCTTCAGGAAGACCGACGTCAGTTGATCGTCGCCGGTGTCCCCCAGCCTGCGCACCTCGTCGACGGTGCCCTGCGCGATGATGCGTCCCTTGAGGATGATGCTGATGCGATGCGACATCTCCTCGGCCACTTCGAGCGTGTGCGTGCTCATCAGGATGGCGACACCGCGCTCGCTCATGCGGCGAAACACGTCCTTGATGAGGCGCGCGCCGCGCGGGTCGAGACCCACCATCGGTTCGTCCACCGTCACGGCCTGCGGCCGATGCAGAAATGCCGCGCACATCACCAGCCGCTGCTTCATCCCGTGCGAAAAGCTCTCAACCAGCTCGTTCTCCCACTTGCGCAGCTCGAACAGGTCGAGCATCTCGTGCACGCGGTCCGCGATCCCCGCGCCGTCGAGGCCGTAGAGCCCGCCGTGAAAGCGCAGGAACTCGGCGGCCGTGAGCTTTTCGTAGATGAAGGGCCGGTCGGGGATGAAGCCCATCGACGCCTTGGCGGCTTCGGGCTCGCGCGCAAGGTCGTGGCCGTTGACGACGACGCGGCCCGAGGATGGGCGCAGCAACCCTGAGATCATGCGAAGCGTGGTCGTCTTGCCGGCGCCGTTCGGCCCGAGGAATCCGTGGATCTCGCCCGGCTGGACCTCAAGGGTGATGCCATCGACCGCCGTGAACGTGCCGTAGCGCTTGACCAGGTCGTAGACCGCGATCATCGGTCACACCTGCAGGTGCCCGCCTCGTCCGACGTGGTGTTGGGTGGCAGCGGCGGAAGGGCCACCACTTCGCGTCCAACCAGAATCGGGTTGGCGTTGGCAACGAGGTCGAGGTCGAGAACCGTCAACTTGAGATGTCCGATGAGCGGCAGAATCGCCGCCTGCTTGTCGAGGCCGCCGCGCGCCAGCCGGATGTGGGTGGCATCCGCCGGAAACTGATTGAACGTGGGATCGACCGGAAGCCAGAGGCCGCGGCCGCCGCCCTCGTCGATGTAGACCTCTGGCCACGCGTGATAGTAGAAGGCGCCGGTGATGCCGCGCACGTAGACGAGCCCGACGGCGATGCGCGCCGGAATGCCGAGCGCTCGCGCCATCGCCACGTAGAGCGCCGTGTGCTCGTTGCAGTCGCCCACCTTCGTGCGCAGGACCTCGCGCGCAGACGGGAGGCTGACGGTCGGCTTCTTGTCGAGCAAGGCGTTGACATAGCGGGTCAACTGCTCGGCTCGCGCGCGGTCGCCCTGCACGCCGCGGACGGCCAGTTCCGCTTCAGCGACAATCTCCGGTGCGTCGCTTTCGATCAGCGGCTCCGGGCCGACGTAGCGGAGCACGTCCGGATCGGCCTGGCCGGCGCGAAGCAGCCTCGCGTCCTGAATCTCGATCGTGCCCGCGCCCGCGGTTTGTCCAACGCCGGTGAGATCAGGGTTCGCCAGATCCACCCCCTCGAGGGTGATTCGCAGGCGCTTGACGTCGCGCGAGTCGTCTATGCGCAACGCCTCTTCGGGCACCACCGCTGACATCTTCAGAAGGTCTGCCTGCACCCGCCCGGGGATGCCCATGCCTTGCGCGCGGTCGGCCGTCTCGCGCACGGTCACGAGGCCGAGCGGACTCTCCTCTTTCACCACGTCTCCGGTGTCGGTCACCCAGGAGGTCGTCTTCAAGCCCTGAAAGGTCATGTCCACGCGAAACGCCGGCACGGTCGTATCGCTCAGGCGGACGACTTCCCGCCGGCCGACTTTGACGTCGACCGGCGCGTTTCGCAGCGTGGCTGGATCGAAGATCGTCCACTGATAGTTGGCGCCTGCCGTGATGCCGCGAGCGGCAAGCACGCGTGACAGGTTCAGCGTCATCACCGGCGCCTCGGGAAGCTCACGACGTTCGGTGCGCGTGCCGCCGGCGGAGGTGATGGAGATGTTCAGGACATACCCTTGCTTGATGCGGCGCGGACCTTCACGGTCCGCGTCCTTGGGCAACTCCACAGTGCCATGCACCTGGATGGCGCCGGTCCCGGGGTCGAGCGAGAAATCAAATGACTCGAGCGCGAACCGTTCGTCGACGCGCGCCGACGTGTGGAGCGTGGCCGCCGAATCCTGCCCGAAGAGCAGCATCTGGAGGCGGCCATCCTCCTGCAGCTCGAAGCCCCCGTCGGTGCGGACGGTCTGGCTGACCGTGAAGCCGATTTTTTCGCCCCGGTAGTACAGCCCCCGCCAGACCGCCGTCGGGCCGTATCGCGCCAGGTCGGTCGCGAGATTTGCAGGCGCGGCCTGGATATAGGTGCGATTGATCAACACCGCCATAACGGCGACCCAGGCGATCAACAGGGCAACCGACACCGGACGGGTGATCGCGCGCGGAAGCGGCGTGAAGAATCGCATATTGGAGACGGGACCGGATCGCTTATCGGCCTAAACGACGAACCGGGTTAGCGCGAACCGGGCCTGCGGGTCGATCCACTGTACGGCGTCGGTGAATCCGGCCGCTCGCCCTTCCTCCAGGACCTGTGCAGGCTCGTATTTATGCGAGCTCTCTGTCCAGATTGGCTCATCCTGCTCCATCGTGACCTCGAGGCCTGCCTCCGCGATGGTCACCTGCTGGCGGCGCAGGCTGACCAGGTGCGCCTCGACGCGGCGCGCCGGCGCATTCCACACCGCGCGGTGGGCAAAGCCGTCCAGGTCGAAGTTGCCGCCCAGCTCGTCATTGATCCGCCGAAGCAGGTTGCGGTTGAAGGCGGCGGTCACCTTCAGGGGATCGTTGTAGGCGAGCAGCAGGTCACGCTCTGGCTTCACCAGGTCGCTACCGAGCAACAGCGCGTCGCCCGCGCGCAGTTCGCCGCGAATGCGCGTGAGCAATTCGTGCGCGACGGCTGGTTCGAAATTGCCGAGGTTGGATCCGAGGAACAACACGAGCAGCGCTCCATCCGGATGACGCTGCCGTGCCGCCTGCGCGAGGCCGTCCTCATAGGTGCCGTGGTGGGCCCGCACCGACCGGATGCCGATCGCCGCGAGCCGGTAGGTGGCCATATCGAGCGCGGCCACCGAGATGTCGATCAACTGGACGAGCGAAAACGGCTCCGCCGCGCTCGTCGCAAACGCTGCCAGCTTCTCGCCGCTCCCGCATCCCAGCTCGGCGAGGCCCACTGGACGCCCAAGCGGCGCCAGGATCTCGCGCGCATGCGCGGACAGCATCGCCGTCTCGGCGCGCGTGATGCGATACCACGGCAACCGGCAGATCGCTTCGAACAACGCCGAGCCAAGCTCGTCGTAGAAGTACCGAGATGGCAGCTGACGCGGCGTGCGCTGAAGCGCCTCGCGAACGTCGGCCGCAAATGCCGCGCGGAAGTCCTTCAGGGTGCCGCCTTGACGCAGCGGAACTTGGCGTAGACGTACGGATACCGTGGACGAAACCAGTTGCGGAAACCCGGCCGCACCAGCTCACGCGCCGTCACCGGCGAAGCGCCCTTCATCACGAAGTGGTCGCCGTCGAAAAACTCCGCTGAGTACTCCGGGTACGATGCCAGTGGCTCGAATCCCTCGAAGGGCGCAAAGACAGTCGACGTCCACTCCCAGCCGTTGCCGACCAGGTCGTGCACACCAAACGCGCTCGCCGCATCCGGATGCGCGTCGACGGGATCGGGATCCCACCTGAGGAAGTCGAAATTCTCCGGAGGCCGCCGGCTCAACGCCTCGCCCCACGGATACCGCCGCTCGTGGCCCTCGGGCGTCCCGTACGCCGCGCGCTGGAACTCCGCCTCGGTCGGCAACCGCATCCCCCGCCACGCCGCGTAGGCGTTGGCCTCGGCCCAGGTGACGTACGCCGGCCACTCTTCCGGCAACGGCACCGATTCGAACATCCCGCGCCACTGCCAGCGTCCCTGGTCGCGATGCCAGAACGAGGGATGGATGACGGCCTCGGTCTGCACCCACGCAAAGTCCTCGGCACGCCACCACCGGGATTCGCGGTAGCCGCCAGCCTCGACAAACGCCATGAAGTCGGCGTTGGTCACGCCGTAGACATCGATCTCGAATGGCGCAACCCTCATGCGATGCGACGGCCGCTCGTTGTCCCACGCAAAGGCGCCGTTCGCCCCGTCCGTTCCCATCGACGTCGTTCCGCCTGGCATGTGCACTCGACCGGCCGCGCGGACGCCGTGGGCGAGCCGGGGCGGCGCTGTCAGGTAATGCTCGGGCTTCTTCTTCCACGCATGCGGGAGCTGGTGCCACATGTACACCAGCGTCTCCTGGTGCATTTCCTCATGCTCGAGGATCGCCCACAGCGCCTGCGCGTTCTGCAGCAGCGGGTGGTCGTCGCGCTCCAGGTCGGCCCCGGCGATCGCGTCCGCGATCAGCCGATCCGCCGCCGTGACGTAGTCGAGGACGACGCTGCGCGAGGGCCAGGCCGGGTTTCCTCGGGCCACCGCGGCCGCCTCGGTGTCGGGATCGATCCCGCGCGCAAAGATCGTTTCCAGGGCCTCATCGACCCCTGGCTGTCCCAGGCCCCTCTTGATCAGCGTGTTGACGGCGAAGGCCGGCAGGTGCCCTTCATAGAAGACGATCGGGTTTCGCAGGGCGATCGGCCGTTGGTAGTAGGCCGCCGGGTCGACCAGGTCGAAGAGCGCCCGCGTACGGGCGCGCGTCCGACGGAACCGTTCGAGGACCAGAGCCCGTTCCAGAGGCACAGCCTCGATATTATCGCTGACGCAACTCGCACGAAATCAAGCGCTTACCTTGACTTGCCGCGGATGAGCGCGGTACGCTGATCGCGTCTCGCCTTGTTCATCACGCTCAACGGGGATCCCTTCGAGCTCGACTCGCCGCTCTCGGTAGCCGACCTCCTCACGAAGCTGGCGATCGATCCGCGGCGCGTGGCTGTCGAGCACAACCTCTCGATTCTCAGGCGGCACCTCTACGCCGATACGCTGGTGAATGACGGCGACCGGATTGAAATCGTGAACTTCGTCGGAGGAGGATCGTCGTGAGGCCGATCGCCGTCACAAGCCACAGAGACACGGAGACACGGAGCCGAACAAGATTAGCCTCTGTGTCTCGGTGTCTCCGTGGCCCGTGTGGGGCGCGGGCGCCGCGCATAACGCCATGAAGGACACTCCATTCGTCATCGCGGGCCGCACCTTCAGGTCGCGGCTCATCGTCGGCTCAGGCAAGTACTCCTCCTTCCCGGTCATGGCCCAGGCGCATGCCGCATCGGGCGCCGACATGGTCACGGTGGCGGTACGCCGCGTCAACATTTCCGATCGCTCGCGGGAATCGCTCCTCGACTACATCGACACGGAGAAGATGTTCATCCTGCCGAACACGGCTGGCTGCTATACCGCCGATGACGCGATCCGCACCGCGCGCCTGGGGCGCGAGGCGGGCCTCTCCAACTGGGTGAAGCTCGAAGTGATCGGCGACGAGCGGACGCTCTTCCCCGACAACGAAGCACTCATCGAAGCCACGCGCGTGCTCGTCAAGGAAGGCTTCGTGGTGCTGCCCTACACCAACGACGATCCGATCGCCTGCCGCAAGCTCGAGGACGCGGGCGCGGCCGCCGTCATGCCGCTTGGCGCACCGATCGGCTCGGGTCTCGGCATCCAGAACGTCAACAACATGCGCATCATCCGCGAGTTCGCGCGCGTGCCGCTGATCGTCGATGCCGGCGTCGGCACCGCTTCAGACGCCGCGCTCGCGATGGAGCTCGGCGCGGACGGCGTCCTGATGAACACGGCGATCGCTGGCGCGCAGGACGCGGTCGCGATGGCCGAGGCGATGAAGCACGCCGTGATCGCGGGACGCCTCGCGTGGGCCGCCGGACGCATCCCCAGGAAGATGTATGCGTCGGCCAGCAGCCCGGTCGAGGGCATGGTGGGTCGCTGACAGGGATGGCCGACCCGCTGCCGCCGCGGCCGGCAGCGGCGCCTCCTCCCGACCGCTACCAGATCGAACGCCTCAACACGCTGTACGATCTCAAGGACGGACCGCGCCGCAGAGGTCTGCGCGGGGTACTCGACCGCGTGCGGCGCATCCTGGTCGCCCCGCTGTTCGCGCGCCAGCGCGAGTTCAATGCCACGCTCGTCGATCACCTCAACCGTAACGCCACCGTCGGCACTGAGGTCCACCTCGCGAGCGAGCGAACGATCGACTGGTTTCAGCGGACGATGGGGACAACGCTCGACGAGATGCGGCGTTACCAGCACGCCCTGCTGGCCCGTGACCGCCGCAGCGATTCAGCCGTCGCGATGCTGGCATCGGCGCACGAGGAATTGCGGGCGTCGCTTGGCGTGTTGCACCAGGCCACGCAGAACCTCAAGCGCGAGGTCATGCGGCTTGCGGAAAACGGGGTCGTCGTCTCGGCGGCGCCGGCGGCGAGCGGCACGGTGACCGCGCCGAGCGGCAGTCAACTGGATCCGCTCGACAGCCACAAGTACGTGGGCTTCGAGGATCAGTTCAGGGGATCACAGGACGACATCCGGCAGCGCGTCTCGGAATACCTGGATATCTTCCAGGGAGGCAGCGACGTCCTCGATATCGGGTGCGGACGGGGCGAATTCCTGTCGCTGCTCCGCGAGCGCGGCATCAGCGCCCGAGGGGTCGACCTCAATGGCGCAATGGTGGACGTCTGTCGCGAGCACGGACTCGACGCCTCGGAGGCCGACGCCTTGACGTATCTGCGATCGCTCCCGGATGGCTCGCTTGGGGGCATCTTTGCGGCGCAGGTCATCGAACACCTCGAGCCGCGCTACCTGACCAGCCTGCTCGACGCCGCGTTCGACAAGCTGCGACCGGGTGCGCCGATCGTGCTGGAAACGATCAACCCGGCCTGCTGGTTTGCATTCTTCGAGAGCTACATCCGCGACATCACGCACGTCCGCGCCATTCACCCGGACACGATCAAGTACCTCCTGATCGCCACCGGCTTCCAGCATGCCGAGATCCGCTACCGCGCTCCATATCCGGAGCACGACAAGCTCCAGAAACTCGCTTCACAGCCGTCGCTTGGCGACTCGGTCGAGACGCTGAACGCCAACGTCGAGAAGATCAACCGGCTGCTGTTCACCTACCTCGACTACGCGGCGATCGCCCGTCGTCCATGATCCTGGTTGGCCGAGCCGCGCGGCTTCTGCTCGGCGCGATGCTGGCGTGGTACGTGGGGCACGCGATCCTCGCGCCAGAAATCACGCGCGTCGCCGCCCTCGCTGCCATCGCCGTCGCGGCGCTGACCTTCTGGCGTCCAGGGCTTGGATTGCTGCTGCTGACCGGCCTCGCGCCGGCAGGCGCGCTGTTGGCGGCGGCCCCGCTGCGCGTGACGGAGCTGCTGGCGTGGAGTTTCCTGTTGGCGTGGCTGCTGCGGGTGTGGGCGCCGTTGTCGCGCAGCGGCTGGCCGCGCGCGCTCACCGTTCCCGCACTGCTCTATCTCGCGGTCATCACCACCTCCTGGCTGGCATTCACGATTGGAGGCGCCGCCGGCATCCAGCCCACGGCGTGGCCGCTCTTCCTCTTCCAGTCGATTTCGCCAGAGCACCTCGTCCGGTCGAGCCCGGAGCCTGAGACCTGGACGCTGCTGCAGAGCGCCACCGGTATTGCCGTGTTTCTTGCCACGGTGGGCCTGACGCGCAACGACCGGCGGCTCGCGCCGGAGCTCGCGCGCACGCTGGTGCTCTCGATCTCGATCCTCGGACTCGCCTCCCTCGCCGAGGTCGTCCGGCAGTGGGGACGCAATGGCTACACCACATGGTTCCTCATGCGGTACTTCAACGGCGAGCGGTACAGCCTGCACCTGACGGACCTCAATGCGGCGGCGTCGGTCTACGTGCTCGCCGGGCTGATCGGCGCGGCACTCGCCACCTTCGATCGCGTGCAACGCCGCCTCTGGCTCCCGTTGACTCTCGTGATCCTGCCGGCACTCTGGCTGGCGGGGTCGCGTACCGCCGCGATCGCCGGAGCCGTAGTTGGCGCCCTGACGATCCCCCGCGGCATCCGCGAGCGCCACTGGCGACTCACTCGTCCACAGCTCGCCCTGGCAGCCGCGGTCCTGATCGTCGCCGCCGTGGCAACCGTCGTGGTCGCCCAGCGAAGCAGTGACGCGCCCGGCGCGGCGCGATCGCTCCGCCTGCGCTTCGGCTTCTACGAAACGACGGGACGCATGCTCGCCTCGTCGCCCGTATTCGGCGTGGGAGTCGGACACTATTTCGACCGATCGGCGGAGTTCATGCCGGAAGACCTTCGCGTCATCTACGGCAACGAGAACGCGCACAACTACTTCGCGCAGCAATTCGCGGAACTTGGCGTGGTGGGCGGACTACTCTTCATCTGGCTGATCATCCCGCCGACGGTTCGCGCCTGGCGGCACGTCCACTCGGCGCCGGCGGAAGACGGCGCACTGATCGGGCTGTTCGCCGGTTCGACTGCCTACCTGATCACCTGCGTCACCGGACATCCTCTCCTGGTGCCAGAGGCGGCGTTGCCGTTCTGGATCGCGTTCGGCGCGCTCGGCGCCAGCACGACGCCCGAGACCGGCACTGCGACGTGGCGGCGCGCCGGCACGGCGGTGGTCGGCATCTTCATCGCCGCAGCGCTGGGTCAGGGTGTCATCGCCTACTCGCGGACGACCGCCACCCCGCCCGACAGAGGGTTCCACGGATTCGAAACCGGGGACGATGGGATGCGCTTCAGGTGGATGACGCGCCATGCCGTCACCTACGTGCCTGCGACGCCAGGTTTCGTCTCACTCGAGATGCGGGCGTCCGACGAGCCGGCGGCCCGCCCGCTGGTCGTGGACATCGTGATTGACGGCCGGGTCGTGGAGCGGCGTGAGATGAGTCCGGATAGGTGGATAAAGATCGACCTCGGCGTACGCGAGACGGCACGAACGCCGTTTCGCCGGATCGATCTGCGCGCGAACGAGGAATGGACGGAGGAGGTGCGTCTCGGCCGGCGTACTGCACGCCGGCCGATCAGCGCGATGGTTGGAGAAATCGTCTGGACGCCGCTTACAGCAGAAACACGTGATCCGCGTGAATCCCCTTGAGCGCGTTGCGCGTGTCGACGATCAGGGAGTAGCGCTTGACGATCGCGTCGTAGTCGAACACGCCGTGGTTGGTGCAGATCACGGCGCAGTCGATGCCGTCGCCCGCCTTCCCCTCCGGCACTGACGTCAGGTCCAGGTCGCCGTGCTGCAGCTTCGGCACGTAGGGATCCGTATAGCTGAGGATCGCGCCCCGCCGATGCAGCAGCTCGAGGATGTCGAGCGCCGGCGACTCACGCATGTCGGTCACGTCCTTTTTGTAGGCGACGCCAAGCAGGTGAATCCGCGACCCGTTGATGGCTTTCTTCTTGGTGTTGAGGGCCTCGCCGACCCGCTCCACCACGAAGGCCGGCATCGAGCCGTTGACGTGACCGGCGAGCTCGATGAAGCGGCACTCGAAACCGCTCTGGCGCGCCTTCCACGACAGGTAAAACGGATCGATGGGAATACAGTGTCCCCCGAGGCCAGGTCCCGGGTAGAACGGCATGAAGCCGAACGGCTTGGTGCTGGCGGCGTCGATCACTTCCCAGACGTTGATGTTCATGCGATGCGCCATCAACGCGATCTCGTTGACCAGGCCGATGTTCACCGCCCGGAAGGTGTTCTCGAGCAGCTTGACCATCTCGGCGACCTGCGTCGAGCTGACCCGCACCACGTTATCGATGATCGATCCGTAGAGATCGGCCGCAAGCGCGGTGCTGATTTCGTTGACGCCGCCGACGACCTTCGGAATCGTCCGCGTGCTGAACGAGTCATTGCCGGGATCGACCCGCTCGGGTGAGAACGCGAGGTAGAAGTCCTTTCCCGCTTTCAGGCCGTTCTCTTCAAGCGCCGGCTGGACGACTTCGTCCGTCGTCCCCGGGTAGGTGGTTGACTCGAGAATGACCAGTTGACCCGGCTTCAGGTGGGCCTTGACGGAATCGACCGACTGGACGACGTAGGAGAGGTCTGGGTCGCGGGTCTTGCGCAACGGCGTCGGCACACAGATGTCGATCGCATCCATGTCACCCAGGTGGGTCATGTCGGCCGTGGCGCGCAGGTGGCCGGCCTTCACGCAGGCGGCGACGTCCTCGGTCTTGACGTCGAGAATGTAGCTGCGCCCGGCGTTGATCGCCGCAACTTTCGACGCGTCGACATCGAAGCCGGTGACGTCGAATCCTTCTCTCGCGAACTCCACAGCCAGCGGCAGGCCCACGTAGCCGAGGCCGATGACGCCGATCCGTGCCGTGCGATCCCGTATCTTGTCTTTCAGGTTCACCGTATCTCCTGTGGCGAGGCGATCACCCGCCTGCCATCGCTGTGCTTCAGCGAAGCCAACCGCGCAAGGTCCTCGTCGACCATCATCGCGATCAGCTGCTCGAAATTGACCGACGGCTCCCACCCAAGCTCGCGGCGCGCCTTGCTTGCGTCACCAATCAGATGATCGACTTCGGCGGGGCGGAGGAAGGCGGGATCGATCCGCACGTACTGTTGCCATTCGAGTCCGGCGTGGCGGAACGCGGCTTCCACGAGTTGACGCACCGAGTGGCTGATGCCTGTCGAGATGACGTAATCGTCCGCCTTCTCCTGTTGCAGCATGAGCCACATGGCGCGCACGTAGTCACCGGCAAAACCCCAGTCACGACATGCATCAAGGTTGCCCAATGCGAGGTGATCCGTGAGTCCGAGCTTGATCCGGGCGAC
>CAMCNL010000092.1 GCA_945876205.1 Candidatus Sulfopaludibacter sp. SbA3 | reverse complement strand
GGTTCTCTCCGACCGGGTCCTCGTCGACGAGGACGAGGAACAGGCTCCCAGCAGCGACAAGTCGCCCGTCGTCCGCACGCTCGACAAGAAAGAAGTCGAGCAGGAGGTCGCCGAGGCGCTCGTCAAGCTTGGCCACGAGCCGGTGATGTACGAGCTGGATGGCACTCAGAAGAGCTTGATCGGCCTGGGGAAGGCCGATTGCGACCTGGTCTTCAACCTTGTCGAGTCGTTTGCCGACGACGACACGGCCGACTTCAAGATCGCGGCGTTTCTCGAGCTGCTCGGGAAGAAGTACACGGGCAGCGGGACCCATGGCCTGCTGCTGGCGCAGGACAAGGCGGTGGCCAAGAAGATCTTCGCCTTCCATGGGATTCATACCCCGACCTTCGCCAAGAGCTTCCGTGGCCGTCTCGATTTCTCGCACGACCTCCACTTTCCGGTCATCGTGAAGCCGGCACGCGAAGACGGTTCGATCGGCATCGAATTCAGCGCCGTCGTCAACTCGATCCGCGAGCTGATGGAGCGAATGGACTGGCTGCACTCCAACTTCGATTCGCCGGTGCTGATCGAGGAATACATCGACGGCCGCGAAATGTACGTCGGGGTCATCGGCAACGACAATCCCGAAGCGCTTCCGGTCATCGAGCTCGATCTGTCGAAGCTTCCCGAAGGCACGCCGAGGATTGCGGCGGCCGAAGTGAAGTGGGGCAAGGGCACGAAGGCGTATCGAGATACCAAGTCCGCCGTCGCGACGGATCTGCCCGACGAGATTGTGGCCACCCTGCAGCAGACGGCCGTGGCTGCCTTTCAGGCGCTCGAGTTGCGCGATTACGGCCGCGTCGACATGCGGCTGCAGGCTGACGGAAACGTGCACGTGATCGAGGTCAACCCGAACCCCTGGCTGAGTTCACGCGCCGAGTTCGCGATGGCCGCGCGCAAAGCGGGCCGAACCTATCCGCAACTGGTCGAAGAGATCGTCGAGCTGGCGGTGGCGAGAGCGTAGCTACCGAGCAACCCAGCTACCGGATCGTCCACAAATACAGCGTTCGCGTTGCTCCCGCCGCGTCCTTGAACGTGTCGACATGTTCGGGTTCCCAGGCACCCATGGCGAAGTTGTGGGAGACAATCCGCGAGCCCTTGGGTAGGTCCCTGGTGAGGATCGGACGCAGCTTCACGTTGATCGCCGAGAGCATGTAGAGCGTGACGACCGTCGCATCCGAGACGTCGGTTTCGAGCACGTCCTCCACCCTGAACGTCACCAGGTTCTCCACGCCTGCCCGCTTTGCGTTCGCGTTGGCTTCGGCGATTCGAACCGGGTCGATGTCCACACCCACGCCCTTCGCCCCAAATTTCTGAGCGGCGGCGATGACAATGCGGCCGTCTCCGCATCCGAGGTCGTACACCACATCCCGCGAATCCACCCTGGCGAGCGTCAACATCCGGTCGACGACGTCGAGGGGTGTTGCGACGTAGGGCGCCCGGGGAACGGCCGGAGTGGTCTGAACAAGGAGGGAGGCGAGTAGGACGCCGACGAGGCGCATGGCCGGATTGTACTCTCCAGCGGACAGCCGGCGGCGGGCGGTGAGATTGTGTGAAAGCGCCCCTCAACTCTCAGAAAATCCGAGGGTTATGGCTCGCCCCGCAGTTTTGGAGATGTGCGGCGGCGGCGGCCAACGGTCAATAGACCGGGTTGAAATGCCGAAAAAGCACGTTTTTCGGCCGTTTTTGTTGGATCTGGTGGGGCAAGTGAGCTATACTCGTGGGTGCAATACCCGGCGCGAGACCGGTCCTTCCAGCAACCTTCCTGCAAACGGGGGAAACGTGACATTCCAGGTCGGCGACAAGGTCATCTACCCGAACCACGGGCTCGGTATCGTCGAACGCATCGAAGAAAAAACAATTCTTGGTACTACCTGCGGCTTCTTTCATCTGCGGATCGTGTCGAATGACACGACGGTGCTCGTGCCCGTCGCCAACGTCGACGGCGTAGGCCTTCGCAAGGCAATCACCGACGAGGAAGTCGAACGGTTGTTCGGACTTCTCAGTGACGGCAAGATCGATAACCATCAGAACTGGAAGGGTCGCTTCAAAGACAATTCCGACAAGATGCGCACCGGCTCGATTTACGACATGGCCGACGTGCTCAAGAGCCTGACGTTCCTGAGCAAGTCGAAGAGCCTGTCGTTCCGCGAGAAGCGCATGCTCGACCGCGCCAAGGCGCTGATCATCTCCGAGATTTCCGAGGTGATGCGCGAGAAGGCACTCGAGGTCGAGGGCAAAGTCGACAGCGCCCTCGAAAAGTGCTTCATGGTGAAGGCGCGCAACATGGCCCGCACGGCCGCGCGCACCAAGGTCACTAAGCCAGTAAAGGCGGCAGCGATGGTTGCCGCCGCCGTCGCGCCGCGCCGGGCCGCGCGCGCGTCGTAAGCGTCGTCTCCTTGCCTTAGCCTACTTCGCCAGCCTGGGTGGCTTGTCCACCCGGGCTTTTTTTATGATCGCGGCCATCCGTTCGATCGTCACCTACCTCGCAGCGCTTCTGTACATCGCTGTCGCCGGCCCGCTCGGCCTGGTGTTCGGCATCGTCTTTCGCTGGAAGCGGGGGATGTATGTCCTGGGCCATATCGGGGTCTGGCTGGCGATGGGGCTCTCCGGTATCCGCTACAGGGTGGCGGGGCGGGAGAACATCCCGCCCGAGGCCGCCGTGTTCTGCTCCAATCACGAGAGCAACGTCGACCCGCCCGTGCTGTTCCGGGCGCTCCACCCCCGGCTGCACATCCTCTACAAGGCCGAGCTGCACAAGTTTCCCATCATGGGGATGGTCTTCGACGTCGGCGGATTCGTGCCCGTCGACCGCAGTGATCCTGAGAAGGCGAAAGCGTCGATATCGCGTGGCGCCGTGTCGCTGCGCGCCGGCAACTCCTTTCTGATCTTTCCCGAGGGCACCCGCAGCCGCACCGGCCAGCTCCTGCCGTTCAAGAAGGGCGGGTTCATCATGGCTATCGAGGCGCAGGCGCCGATCATCCCCGTGGCGGTCCAGGGGGGACGGGCAGCGATGCGAAAGGGCAGTGCCGTCGTCCGCCCGGTCCACGTCAGCGTCAGGATTGGGAAGCCCATTCCGACCGCCGGATTGACCATCGACGACCGGGACGACCTGATCGCGCGGGTTCGTTCAGCGGTGCAGAAGCTGGTGGAAGAAGGGTCCGTTTGGACTTAGGAACATGGAACCAGGAACCAGGAATCGGGCGTAGAGTCTAAGGACAAGGCGATGACGATGAAGTCTCTAGCCGTCTGCTTATTGGGCCTTGGGCTTTGTGCCTTGAGCTTTGTGCCTTTCGTGCTCGCGCAGGCCGACTCGTCCGCGCCTGCACCGCAACAGCCTACTTTCCGCGCCGGAGCCAACTACGTCCGGGTCGACATGTACGCGACCGAAAATGGCCAGCCGGTCGAAGACATCAAGGCCGAAGAACTCGATCTCCACGAGGACGGCGTTCCCCAGACCATCGAAACCTTCGAGCACATCGTCGTCCGCGCCGCCGGACCGCAGGAGACGCGCATCGAGCCGAACACCGTGGCCGAGAGCCGGCAGATGGCCACCGACGCGCGGGCGCGCGTGCTGGTGATCTTTCTCGACACCTATCACACGCAGCTCGGCAGCTCAGCCCGCATGCGGCTGCCTTTGACGCGCTTTCTCGATCGGGTGCTCGGGCCGGACGACCTCGTCGCCCTCATGACCCCCGAGATGGCGGCGACGGATCTCACCTTCGCGCGAAAGACGACGGTGATTTCCAACATCATGCAGGAAGAGTGGTGGGGCCGCCGCTCACGCCTGACCGACCGGGATCCCGAAGAGGAGATGTACGAAGCCTGTTACGGGGCGGCCACGTCGAACAACGGCGTCGCATCCGAGATGTTGGCCAGGCGGCGTGAGAAGTTGACGTTCGACGCCCTCGAGGATCTCATCGTGCACCTGAGAGGCCTGCGCGAGGAGCGCAAGGCGGTGATCACGGTGACCGAAGGGTGGCGACTCTTCACCGAGGACCGCAACCTGGCCAGGAACACGGGCGGACAGCAGCCTCCGGTGACTTCACCGGTCGGAATCCGCGGCGGACGGCTGGGCGTAGGGCGCCAGGGGAATGCGACCGGCGTGGACATGCTTGAATGCGATGCGGACCGCAACGCGCTCGCGTCTCTCGATCACGAACGGCGGCTCCGCGACATCGAAGACGCCGCCAATCGCGCCAACGTGACCTTCTACCCGGTCTACGCGCAGGGCCTGACGCCCTTCGATGCGCCGATTGGTCCCGAGCGGCCGCCGCCGCCATCGATCGACTCGGCGAATCTGAACGCGCGGCAGAACTCGCTGCGCGAGCTTGCAGAAAACACCGATGGCACCGCGGTGATCGGCACCAACGACATCGAACGCGGACTGCGGCGGATCGCCGCCGACCTGTCGTCCTACTACCTGCTCGGCTACTACTCGACCAACACCAAGCTGGACGGACGGTTCAGAAATATCGAGGTCAAGCTGAAGCGCTCAGGCGTGCAGGTGCGCGCACGGCGGGGCTATCGAGGGTTGACCGCTGAGGACGTGCTGAACGCAGCGTCTCCCGCGAGTCCAGCCCCGGCAGCGGCACGCTCGCTGGCGGTCGTCGTCAACCCGCGGGCACAGTTTCGAATCCGGACATCAGGCTGGACGTCTGGAGAAGGCGCGACCGCGGCCGCCTGGATCGTCGGCGAGCTCGATTACACGACCCGGAAGGATCTGGCGTGGAGCGCTGGCGCCACAGCCGACGTGACCGTCGTGGCGGCGAGCGGGATGGAAGTGACGTCAGCATCGGTAGAGATTCCCGCGACCGACGGTTCGTTCTCGATCCGCGTACCTGCCGAAGGCGGCATCGCGCCCGGAGAGTACGCCGTCCGCGTGCGCGTGCGTCCGAATGGCGACGCCGGCTTGCCGGTGGCTGACACCGCTCGACTGATCATCGCGGAGAAGCCGTCCTCGCTTGGAGAGCCCGTGATGTGGCGGCGAGGGCCGTCCACCGGTCCGAAGTACATGATGACCGCCGACCCGCGATTCACGCGCCTCGAACGCGTCAGGTTCGAGATGGCGACGTCCACGGCCGGCCCTGCGACCGGCCGGATGCTCGATCGCCTCGGCAGGCCGATGCAGATCCCGGTGCAGCTCACCGAGAAGCCTGATCCGTCAGGGTCGTTCCGCTGGATTGTGGCTGAAGCCGTGCTCGCGCCGCTGGCGCCGGGCGACTACGCGATCGTCGTAACGCTCGCTGACGGCAAGCAGACCGCCGGATTCAAGATCGTCCCCTAATTCGCACCAACAGAGAACGTCACGGCCCACGGCGTGAGCGGTGCGCCGTCGAACATCTTGATTCCCTCACGCAGCTCCACCTTCACCGTTCCGAACCTTTCGAATGGCTTGGTGAACCTGATCTGGATCGAGTTGGTGCCGGCGTCGTAGGTCTGCTGCCATTCAATCGGTGTGGTTGCGCCCAAGTACGACGCACGGATGTTGCCTGGCAGCGTCCGAGGATCGAGTCCACGGGAGAATTGCACTCGCACGGTGCTGGTCGCGGGAACATCGGTTTCATCGGCAGTGGGTGTGCTGAAGGTGACTGTGCCGGGACGAAGGGGCACAACGGGGGCCGCTGGTTCGTCGTCTGCCGGCGCGTCAGCCTTCGGCTCCATCGCCGTCGTGATCGCCGTGGCCGCGACTTCGATGAGCCCCTTCTCCTGGCTCACCGTGCCGGTGACCTGCAGCCATCCGCCGGTGTCGACCCGCGCGTCGACGTTGAGATCGAATCCTTTTCCGCGTGGCCTCAGGCCGGTGACCCAGACGGCCGTGTCGGCCGAGCGAATAATGAAGTCGTACTTGCTCTTGCCTGGCGCATTCGGCAAGTCGCCGAACAGGTTACGGCCACGGAACTGGCCGATGACCGTCACTTTCTGGCCGTCGAATCGCCACGGCTGCAGCGCCAGTCCCCGCACCGAGGGTGTCGTGGCCAACTGCGCTCCCGCCACGCCGGTCACACTCAGTAACAGGTCTTCGCCGGGCTGCGGCCAGCGCTCAGGGTCGCGCGCGCCGTCGTAGTTGGCGAGCCGGGGGTCGCCAGCCTCGAGGCGTCCCACGTCGAGCATCAGGCCGCGCACCTCGACCATCCCGGTCATGGTCTTGTTGTCGTTCAGCATCACCCGGATGTCGCGGTCGCCGCCGCGCAGCATCATCCGCGGGCCGTCCTCGACGAACTCGCCGTGCACGAGCACGTTCTGCAGGTGGAAGTAGCGTGGAAACTGGCGGAGGGCGTCGACGGTCGTTGGACGGCGCGCAGGTACTTGGGCCGTCGCGGTGGCGACGACGAAGAGGAGTGCAAGGAATCGCGGCCCGTAAAGGGCCGCGCCGCATCTAGTAAGCCAATCGCCGGATCGAGCAGGGCGACTCACATGGCTATTCTACTTTGCGCATCGCCATGCGGGCGACGATCAACGCGAGGCCGAAGAAGAGGGCGGTGCTGGCGAGCTGGCCGACCATCGTTTCCTCATGGAAATAGGCAAATGCGTCGCCCACGGCCTGCAGGGGAGCAATCGTATTGGTCCCTACCAGGACCGCGAAAATAATGCCCGCAATCGAGCCGCCGGCAATCAACCCCGAGCTGAAAAGCGTTCCGGCGCTGACATCGGATTCCTGGGCGGCGCCGGTCTTCCGCTCGACCCACCACCGCACCACGCCACCCACGAAAATCGGCGCCGTCGTCGCAATCGGCAGATAGAGGCCCACCGCGAACGACAGCGAGTGGATGCCGCACAGCTCGAGCGTCACCGCGACGAAGATGCCAACCAGCACCAGGCCCCACGGCAGGTTCTGGTTGAGCAGGCCCGTGATGATGGTGGACATCAGCGTGGCCTGCGGCGCGGGCACCGCCTGCGAGCCGATGCCGAACACCTGGTGCATATACAGCGTCGTCATGCCGATGATCAGACCCGACGTGAGCACGCCGATGATGAGGCCGAGCTGCTGATAGAGCGGTGTCGCTCCGACGATGTACCCCGTCTTCAGATCCTGTGAGGTCGTGCCGGCATTCGCCGAGGCGATGCAGACAATCGCGCCGACGCAGAGGGCGATCGGCGCGTAGATGTCACCCGTCCACCCGAGCGCCACAAACAGCAGGCAGGTCAGGATCAGCGTCGCGATCGTCATGCCCGAAATGGGGTTCGACGAGGAGCCGATCAGGCCGGTGATGCGCGAAGAGACGGTGGCGAAGAAGAACCCGAAGAACAGGATGAGCAGGGCGGCGACGACGTTGCCCTGCGTCGGGAGACCCGGCCCGACGACCATGAAGATTGCCAGCAGCACCGAGCCGCCAACCACGACCTTCATCGACAGGTCACGTTCGGTGCGAAGCGGCGCTGGCGCGTCGCCCATGCCGGCCGACAGGTCTCGAATGCTCCCCCTGGCCGACGAAATCATCGAGGGGATCGTCCGCGCCAGCGTGATGAGGCCCGCGGCCAGCACGGCACCCGCGCCGATGTAGCGGATGTAGGCGCTCCAGAGCTGTCCCGGGTTCATCTCCGAAATCAGGAACGGCTGTCCGGTGGCCGGGTTGTTCGCGAAGTTCGGGTGGATCGGCGGGAAGGGGACGGTGATGTACGCGCCAAGGATTGACAGCAGCGGCAGCAGGGCCAGCCACGCGAGGACGCCGCCGGCGAACATCGTTCCGGCGATGCGCGGCCCGATGACGTAGCCGACGCCGAGATATTCGGGGGAGATATCGCAGTTCAGCGTGGCGTTCGGGAACTGGCTCCCGCGCGGCATGACGTAGCCGATCTCGGTGCGGAAGAGGTTGAAGATCCACGAGAGCGATTTCCACAGCGCGCCAATCCCCAGGCCACTGAAGACGAGTGCCGCCAGCTTGCCGCCGCGTTCACCCGCGACGAGCACTTCGGCGCACGCGGTGCCTTCAGGGTAGGGGAGCACGCCGTGCTCTTTGACGATGAGCGCGCGCCGCAGCGGCACCATCATCAGCACGCCGAGGATGCCGCCGGCGAGGGTCAGCATCGTGATCTGCATGTAATTGAAGTAGTTCGGCCCGTACGGCAGCAGGAAGATCAGCGCTGGCAGGGTGAAGACGACGCCGCCCGCGAGCGACTCGCCGGCCGATCCGATCGTCTGGACGATGTTGTTCTCGAGGATCGTCGAGCCGCCAAACTTCTTCAGCACCGAAATCGCGAGCACCGCGATCGGGATCGACGCGCTGACGGTCAGCCCGGCGCGAAGACCGAGGTAGACGGTCGATGCGCCGAACAGCAGGCCGAAGAGGATGCCGAGGACGATTGCCTTGAGCGTGAATTCCGGGGGCGCTTCAGAGGCGGGAACGTACGGCTGAAACGTTCCCTTGGCAGACGTTCCAGGAGGAGGCGTCGCGACGTGGGCCATGGCGCCGAGATGGTAGCATTGAACCTTGTGAATCGGCTGAACAAGCGTCGGCAAGCGCCCGATCAGGTCTCGGAACTCACCACTAATCGCCTGTCGGTCTACCTGCGTTGTCTCAATGAGCTCGATGCCGCCGGCACGCAGACGATTTCGTCGCAGGCGCTTGCCGAGCAGTTTCATCTCAACGCGGCACAAATCCGCAAGGACCTCGCCTACTTCGGCGAGTTCGGCGTCCGCGGCGTCGGCTATTACGTCACGGACCTGCGCCGGCACCTGCGCCAGATCCTCGGCCTGGATCGCAAGCTGCGCGTCGTGATCATGGGCGCCGGCAACCTCGGCCTGGCGCTCGCCGACTATCCGGGCTTCCGCCAGGAAGGCTTCGAGATTGCCGCGCTCTTCGACGCGGCCAATGAGAAGATCGGCCACGAATCGCGGAGCGGCGTCCCGATTCTCGACATCAAGGAATTGAAACGCGTAGCCAAGCGCGACCGGCTCGACATCGCCGTCATTGCCGTGCCGGCGCCGCACGCCCAGCCGGTCGTCGACCAGGTGGTCGTGGCCGGTATCAAGGCGATCCTGAATTTTTCCCCGGGGGCGCTGAAAGTCCCGGCCGACGTGAAGTTGAAGAGCGTCGACCTGACGGTCTCGCTCGAGAGCCTGTCGTTCTACCTCGCGCAAGGAGACACCGGTGGTGAATAAGAAGGGTGCGACGGTGCGGGGTGCCTTGTCCCACGTCGACCGTCAGGGCCGTGTCCGGATGGTGGACGTGGGCGAGAAGGCGGTCACGACGCGCGAGGCGCTGGCGCGCGGCACCATCACGATGAGCGCCGCGGCACTCAAGCTGATTCGAAGCGGCAGGGTCGCCAAGGGCGATCCGCTGCAGACGGCGACGCTCGCCGGCATCATGGCCGCGAAGCAAACCTCGTCGCTCATTCCGCTGTGCCATGCGCTGCCGCTCAGCCACGTCAGCGTCGAGCTGACGCCGACGCGTCGCGGCTACACGATCGAGGGTCGCGTTCGCACGACCGCCCAGACCGGCGTGGAGATGGAGGCGTTGACCGCTGTGTCCGTCGCCGCACTCACCATCTACGACATGGTGAAAGCGGTCGACAAGGAGATGGTCATCGGCGACATCTGCCTCGTGGAGAAGACCGGCGGCCGGTCCGGACACTACCGGCGCACGTAACCAGACAACAGGGTTGGGATACTACCAACTGGCCGTCACGCTCGGCGCCCTGACGGCGATCGGGCCGCTCGGTGTCGACATGTACCTGCCGGCCCTTCCGACGATCGCGCGCGAGTTCGGCGCCAGCGCGGCCGCCGTGCAGGTCAGCCTCTCCATCTACTTCGTCGGCATGGCCGCCGGACAGGCGGTCTACGGACCGCTGTCGGACCGCATCGGCCGGAGGCCGACGCTCTGCTCCGGACTGGTCCTCTTCCTGGTCGCATCAATTGGATGCGCACTCTCGCAGCGGGTTGAGACGCTGATCGCGTTCCGGCTCGCGCAAGCACTCGGCGGCTGCGCATCCCTGGTGATTCCGCGCGCCATCGTCCGCGACTACTTCGACGAACGTGACGCGGTGCGGATGCTGTCGGTGCTGATGCTGGTCTTCGGCCTGGCGCCCATCCTGGCACCGCTGGTTGGCGGCCAACTGCTGATCTACCTCGGTTGGCGTTCGATCTTCTGGCTGCACGCCGGCTATGCGGCGTTCTGGCTGGTGGTGGTGGTGGTGTGGCTTGGCGAGAGCCTTCCAGCCGACCGGCGCCGCCGCGATCCCATCGCCGCCGTGCTTGCCATCTATGGACGGCTGCTGCGCGATCGAACCTACATGGGCTACGTCCTGACCGGCAGCCTGGTCTTTGCGGGGCTGCTGGCCTATATCGCGGGATCGCCATTCGTCTTCATCGAGCTGTACAACGTGCCGCCCGAGCGCTATGGACTGTTCTTCGGGTCCAACGCAATCGGCATCATCGGTGCGTCGCAGTTGAATCGATGGCTCGCCAAGCGAACGGATCCGAGGCACGTCTTGTCGCTCGTGCTGCCGCTCTCGATGGCGGCGGGACTGGTCCTGCTGATCGATGCCTATACGGGGTTTGGAGACTTTCCGGGAATCCTCGTGCCGCTGTGGTTTTTCGTCGCCACCCACGGCTTCGTGTCGCCCAACACCACCGCTCTGGCGATGACGCCCCACGGGAGCGTTGCCGGCAGCGCGTCGGCGCTGCTCGGCACGCTTCAGTTCGTCCTCGGCGCCACCGCCGGCACGCTGGTCGGCGTCCTGGGCGATGGCACGGCCGTCCCGTTTGCCGCCGTCATCGCGGCCTGCGGTGTCATCGCCTTCATCACGAACCTGCGAACACTTCCGGCTTACCAGCGGCCGTAAGACGGCGGCGCTGGCGCTGGCGCATCAGGAATTGGAGATCGGCTGATCGGGAATGAGGACCGGGGGAGGAGGTTCGATGTGGATGACGACGTCCGCCAGCTCGGGAAACCTCTTCATCAGGCGGTCCTTCACCACGTGGGATGTGGCGTGAGCTGACATCAGCGGCGTCTGGCCGTCGAGCCAGACATGCAGATCCATGAACGCATGGTCGGCGGATCCGCGTGTGCGGATGTGGTGGCAGCCGAGCACGTCCGGCACCGACTGCACGACCGCTCGCACGTCGTCTTCGGCAATCACGATCTCGTCGGAGAGGATGCGCGACGCCTCCTGCGCGATGTCCCAGCATGCGTGGCCGATGAAGCCGGCGACGATCACCGCGGCAATCGGATCGAAGATTGGAAATCCCAGCCACACGCCAAACAGCGCGCCGAGCACGGCGATCGACGTCATCACGTCGCTGCGCGTGTGGCGGGCGTCGGCGAGGAGCACCTCGCTATTGAGCCGGCGTCCCGCCCGGCCCTCGTAGACCACCACGAACAGGTTGATCGCGAGGGTGATCGTCATGATCGCGATGCCTTCGGGAAAGACCTTCGGTGTGCCGCCGTTCACGAATCGCTCGTACGCGGCGGCGAGCACCTGGAACAGGACGAGCACGAGGAACACCGTGATCCCGAGCGACGCCATCGTTTCGTACTTCCGATGGCCGTACGGATGGTTCTCGTCCGGAGGCCGGCGCGCGATCGACACGCCGATCAGCGCGACCACGTTGGACGCCGAGTCGGTCAGCGAGTGGAAGCCGTCAGAGAGGATGGAGACCGCCCCGGTCGCATAGCCCAGGGCGATCTTGGCGACCGCGACGAGGAGGTTGAGTACGAGGACGCGATTGAGAACTCGTACGACCGACGAGTATCGATCGGTCTCCGTCGGCGCTTCTAGAAAACGTGCGCGGTTGGTATCGGCCACCAGCGCAGCTGCACCCTGCCGATGATGTACTTCTTGGGGACGAAGCCCCAGTGACGGCTGTCGGAGCTGTTATTGCGATGGTCGCCCATCACGAAGTAGTAACCCTCCGGCACGACCGTCGGCCCGAAGTCGTCATGGCTGCGATATTCGGGCGGGACAAAGTCATCGCGCATCGGCACGTCGTTCACGTAGACGCGGCCATCGACGATGCGCACCTGGTCGCCTTCTTCGGCGATGACGCGCTTGACGAACGACTTATCGGGATTGAGCGGGTAGTAGAGCATCACGATATCGCCTCGGCGCGGGATGCCGATCCGATACGCGAGCTTGTTGACGATCAGGCGATCCTGGTCGGCGAGCGTCGGCGCCATGCTCAGGCCCTCGACGCGCGCCACCTGGAATCCGAACGTCACGATCAGCGTGGCATAGACCGCCGCCGACGCGAGCGTCTTGAACCAGGCCACGAGCTCGTCCTTCCAGACGTTCAGCCGGTGCATGATCACCGTCGCGCGGTTCTCGAGCTCGAGGCGCATGTCGGCCCGCGGCACTCCCGGCACGTCCATGGCCGGGTACGCGGCCGGCGGGATCTCTTCCGCCGGGATCTCCTCCTGACGGAGGCCGCTTACAGCTTCAGGTACTCCCGCAGCCGCTTCGTCTGCGATCGGCTCACTGGGATTTCCGTCGCCTTCGCGTCCTTCATCCGAAGGATGTAGTTCCTGCTGAACCAAGGGACTATCTCCTTGATCTTGTTGATGTTGACCAGGTGCGACCGGTGAACGCGCCAGAACACCTCTGGATCCAGGCGCGCCTGCAGGTCGTCGAGCGTCCGGTAGCTCGAGGTCCCCGCAACCTGGCCTGTCACTATGTTAATCGACTCGTCTGCCAGCGACGCATAGATGATCTCCTCGGCCTGGACGAGCATGAAGCGTTCGCCCACCTTCAGGGCCACCTGCTCCCGGCGGACCTGGCGGCTGGACATCATTTTGACGATCCGCTCGAGCTGATCGTTCAGGGGAGCCCCCGGGGGGCCTGTCCGGTCCGAGGTCAGCCGCCGGCGCGCCCGCGTGAGCGCCTGTTCCAGCCGAATGGCCTCGACCGGCTTGAGCAGGTAATCGACCGCGTTGACCTCGAAGGCCTCGATCGCGTGCTGGTCGAACGCCGTGACGAACACCAGCGCCGGCGACTCCTCCGCGCGGTCGAGCAGGCGCCGGGCCACCTCGAACCCGCTCAGGCCAGGCATCTGGATGTCGAGAAACACGAGATCGGGGTCGTGGCGGTCGACGGCGGCCAGCGCCTCGAGGCCGTTGCCGGCCTGCGCCACCACCTCCACCTCGCCAAGCTGCTCGAGCTGGAAGCACAGTTCCTCGCGCGCCAGTTGCTCGTCGTCGACGACCATCACGCGTAGCGAGTTCATGCGGTGATCGGCTCCGCGACGACGAACTCGGGGATTTCGATCCGCGCGCTGGTGCCTTTGCCGGGCTCGCTCGTCAGCTTCAACTGGTACGACGCGCCGTAGATGACGTGCAGGCGCTCGCGGACGTTCGTCAGTCCGATCCCGCTCGACATCGGCGCCTCGAGCGCATCCATCAGGAATCCCATCCCGTCGTCTTCGACCTCAATCACCACGCGCCCATTCTCGCGGCGGCTCCGGATCAGAATCGATCCGGCGCCGACCTTGCGCGACAGCCCGTGCTTGATCGAGTTTTCGACGAGCGGCTGCAGGATCATGCTGGGGACGGTCACGTCGAGCGTATCCGGTTCGAGCTCCTTGCGCACCTGCAGGTTGGCTCCGAACCGCACCACCTCGATGTCGAGATATTCGTCGATCGATTCGAGCTCTTCCCGCAGCGTGACGAAATGCTGCTGGCTGCGCATCAAGCGGCGGAGCAGTCCCGACAGCCGGATGATCACCGTGCGCGCCGTCTCGGGCTGCGTGCGGATCAGCGAGGAGATCGACGCCAGCGTGTTGAAGAGGAAGTGCGGATTGATCTGGCTCTTGAGCGCCTCGACCTTCGCCGCGAGCAGGAGCTTTTCCTGCTCCTGCACCCGGTGCTCGATGCGCGCGCTGTTCCAGATCTTGATTGGCGTGGCGACGCCGAGCACCGTCGCGAGGATGACGAGCACCGTCATCCAGGGCGAGGTCGAGCCGAGATAGAACAGCCGCGTCGCGCCAAAGCGGATCCCGAGCGCCTGGCGCAGGATCTCCAGCCCGACCGGCGCGAGCAGCAGCACGAGCTGCCAGTTGGTCTCGAGCCGCCGCACCAT
>CAMCNL010000091.1 GCA_945876205.1 Candidatus Sulfopaludibacter sp. SbA3 | reverse complement strand
GCAATCGTCAGCGATCCCATGGCGCGGTAGCCGCCCGAGGCGGGCTCCATGGTGCGGAGCCGGAAGCGGATATTGGGAAATTCCTCCACCCTGAGCGCCTTGTGCATGTTCTTGTCGACCCCCTCCTTCGGCGACGTGAGGCCCTTGGCGGGAATCGCCACCTCGAGCGCCGTGAGACCGCCTGGCTGCAGCACGGAATCAAGGACATCGCCGGCCACAGGACCGGCTTCGATGACGACGAGGTGCACGGTCGGCGTCGACGCGGTGAAGGAACGGATATTCGACGTTCCGTCGAGCGAGACGCGCGCCGACATCATCGTCAGCGGCATATGCGCGCCGCCGGCGATGCTGGCTGCACGCGGAGCGCTGTGCAAGGTGGCCGCGATCACGCAGGCCAGGAATAGAGTGGCCGATCGCATTGAAAATCCTCGTCGTCAGGGCCGCGCAATTACGAGTGGGCGCGGACACTCGACTCAGGGCAATGCGCGTGCCGAGGCCTCCAGCCCGAATGTGGGAGTAAACCCGGGAGCCCGTTGCGTCAGTACCCAGGCGAGCCGGGAACATCTTCCGGCGGCGCGGAATATCCCGCGTGCTGGAGAAGTGGACGCTTGAACGGATGCAGCGTCGATTGCACGCCGAAGGTCATCAGCGCGTCGCATAGCAATCACGCGTCACGGCGAATTATTTCCCGCGCCACGAAAGAAATCCCCAGCAGCGCGCTCGTTCGTGTCAGACCGATGGGTGTGCCTGCGCCCTTTCGTGCGCGAAAGCGAGGCACGGATGATGCTCATGCCCGGGTGGAGGCATGTGATGACGTCCAGGCTTCGGATCGCCGGCGTGACCCTGGCAGCGGCGGTCGGCGATGACCGAGATGAAGAGCGGGATGGCGACGATGATGGCGTCGTGCGCGATGCACAACCAGCCCGCTCAGTCGACCCCGCCGTCTCACGATCACAACGGGACGCAAAAGTGAGGTGTCCAATGCGGCGCTTTCTAGGATGGTCGATGGTGGCGGCGGCGACACTTGCCGTGACCGGTTGCGCGACGATGAACGTGAGCTCGCACGTCGAGCGCGGCCTCGACTTCACGCAGTACCACACGTACAGCTGGGGGCCGGCCGACGAGCTGCCCACCGGGGATCCACGTCTCGACAAGGATCCGTTCTTCCACGACCACATGCAGGGCGCGGTGGAGAAGGCGCTCGCGACGAGGGGATTCACGCTCTCGACCTCGGGAACTCCCGATCTGCTGTTCCACTACCACGCGAACGTGACCCAGCGGCTCGAGGTGAATCGCCTGGACGAACCGCGCGGCTACTGCACCGCTGAAGGCTGTCCTGGCGGCGTCAATGAATACGAAGCCGGCACGATCGTCCTCGACATCATTGACGCGCGGACCAACCGGGTGATCTGGCGCGGCTGGGCCCAGGACCGGTTGTCGCGCATCATCGACAACAGAGACAGGATGGCCCGGGAGATCGACGACGCGGTCGCGCAGATGATGAAGCAGCTTCCGCCAACGCTCTAGCCGCGCGGCCGCGTGCCGCACAGGAGAACATCATGGATCCGCTCGCTCGCCTGGGACGACTCGCGGCGCTGGGGGCACTGGTTCTGGCCGCCGGCTGCGCGTCGATGAACGTGAACTCCTACGTGGAACGCGGCTACGTCCTGAACCGCTTTCACACCTACGCCTGGAGTCCGGCGCCGGCCGCGGCGACCGGCGATCCGCGCCTCGACAGCAATCCCTTCTTCGACCAGCAGCTGCGCGCCGAGGTGGAGGTGCAGATGGCCAAGCGCGGCTTCGAGCGAACCGCGGGGATGGCCGACCTGCTGGTGCACTATCACGTCAATATGATCCAGCGCATCGAGAGCAAGGACCTCGACGAGCAGTATGGGTCCTGTGACAAGGGCAATTGCCGTGCGGACGTGTTCGACTCCGGGACCATCCTGATCGACCTGATCGAGCCGCATACCGAGAAAGTCGTCTGGCGCGGCTGGGCCGAAGGGGCGATGGACGGTGTCGTCGACAACCAGGCGTGGATGGAAGCGAAGATCAACCAGGCCGTCACACGCATCTTCGAGCGGTTGCCACGCCCTCTCTGAGCGGGGTCGCATCCATGGCGCAACTGGCCGTCTCGCTGTCGACCGCCGACCGGCACGTGGCCTCCGACGTGCCGGTCGTCGCGTTCGACCGGGTGTCGCTCGCCTTCGACGACAACGTGGTGCTGCGCGACGTCAGCTTTACCGTGAACGCCGGACGGCTGATAGTCCTGCTTGGCGCGAGTGGCGCGGGGAAGTCGGTGATCCTCAAGATGATCCTCGGCTTGCTGAAACCCGATTCCGGCACCATCTCCATCAACGGGCGGCGCATCGACAACATGAGCGAAGTGCAACTGATGGAGGTGCGCGGCGACATCGGTATGTTGTTTCAAGAGAGCGCGCTGTTTGATTCACTGACGGTGGCGGACAACGTCGGATACCGACTCTACGAAGAAACCGACATGCCAGCCGCCGAGGTGCGGCGTCGCATCGAGGAGGTGCTGGGGTTCATCGGCTTGGAGGAATACATCGATCGGATGCCGTCGGAGTTGTCGGGCGGGCAGCGACGGCGCGTGGCGATCGCGCGCGCCGTGGCCGCGGGGCCGCGCCTGGTGCTGTTTGACTCGCCGACCTCGGGGCTCGACCCGATCATCGCCAAGACAGTTGACGCGGAAATCATCAAGCTGAGAGATCTGGAGCATGTGACGTCGATTCTTGTCACCCATCAGCTCGACGACGCGTTCTACGTGGCAGGCCATGAGGCCCTTCAAGAGAACGGGCGGCTGACCATCGTGCCTGCGGATCAGGCCACCGCCGACGAAGTCGAATTCCTGATGCTCAGAGACTCGCGGGTCTATTTCGAGGGAACCGCGGCTGAGCTCAAGGCATCCAACGATCCCTACCTGAAGAAATTCCTTTCCTGACGAGCCGATCCGCCGGGACGGCGCATCAGTCATCGTCAATCTCGAAAAGATGTTCCAGCTTCGCGGTGTAGCGCGGGCGTCTGGCGGGAACGGCAACAGGCCGGCACCTCGCCTTCGACGATCTCGATCGCCTTCGCGACTTTGATCAGGAAGTCACTCTCGGCTTCGACAATCACACGCCGCGGATGCTTCTCCCATGCCTGGACGATCAGGTCGTCGATGACTCGAGCTTCGGCAGGGGATTCGCGTCGCAGCGGGTTGCTGAAGTTGTAGGTACCATCCGGCGGTGTGCGGAGGTGGATGACGACCTCGTAGCGAGCCAGCTCCGCCTCCAGCGTGGTGCCGACCTGGGTCCAGAAGTCATCCGGGCCAGGCCAGTACGCGCGTCCATCCACGGTTCCCCGATCGCAGAGGATGACGGCGGGTTGGACGGCGGCCGTCGCCGCTTCGAGCTCCCGTTGGACGTGGTAAATCGCCCGTTGCGCCGCACGCCGGTGTTCAGGATGCTGCGTGCGCGGGAAGCCGCCTGTAAACAGGATTCCGGCGGCCTCGGGTAGCACGACGACGTGTTCGCAGAACGCCTGGCGAATGACTTCCAGCGCCGCCGTCTTTCCCGCGCCTGGGCCGCCCGTCAGGACAACGCGTCGAGGTTGGTGATGCCGGGCACATTCACATCTAGTCATAACGGTAGTGTCTCTTTGCATTGCCGCGGACGCATGACGCGCGACACGGCGAGGGCGAGCGGGGCGGCGAGAAAGCTCAAGAGCGCGCCCATCTTCGTCTGCGCGAGTGCGGATCCTTCTGGAAACGCCGCGGTCGTGAAGAAGAGTGACACGGTAAATCCAATCGAGGCCACGACGCCGACGACCAGCAGATCGCCCAGGCGCAGCCCTGGCGGCAGGTGCGCACCAGCCAGACGCGCGGCGCCCGAAAACAGCAGGATGCCGATCGGCTTACCCAGCAGCAGCGCCGCCAGCACGTAGTACGTGCCCGGTCCAATGACCTCGAACGGGACGCCGGCGTTCGCGAACCCAAACAGCAGCAGCACGAACTGCACGGGCGTCAGCCACCAATGCTCAAATCGATTCAGCGTGTCCGTCTGAAGGTGCGTGTGCGGCTCGAACAATCCGAAATCACGCTGAGCGTGCGGCATGAACGGCACGATCGGCACCAACGCCAGGGCTGGATGAAAGCCGCCGAAGTAAAGGGCCGCCCACGATAGGGCGCCGGGTCCGACCACGTACGGCCAGAAGCTGCGTGTTCTGCGGCGCCGGAGCGCCATCGCCAGAAGGATGGCCGCCGCCATCAACACGGTCAGCGATAGCGGCGACAGCGTTCCGGAGGGGTAGAAGACCGCCAGAATAATCAGCCCGAGCGCATCGTCTGCGATCGCGAGCAGCAACAGAAACGGGATGGCTGGATGGTCGCCCTTGAAAATGAGGCGGGCAATCATCGCGGAGAAGGCGATATCCGTTGCGCAGGGGATGGCCCATCCCCGGATCAGGTCTGCCGGCCCGAACGTGGACGCGAGACCGACGTAGATGACGGCGGGCGCGACCATGCCTCCGACCGCCGCGGCCAATGGCGACAGTGCGCGACTCGGGGATGCGAGCGCGCCTCCAGGCAACGTGGCTTCGAATACCTCCTTTGCGGCCAGCGCAAAGAAGAACACCATCCCAACGTCGTTGACCCAGAAGTGCAGTGGGTGGGCGACGGCGTCGTAACTCGTGAGGTCGAGATTCGCCCAGATGAGCGCGATCACCGTTCCCGCGACCAGCAGCAGCGAATTGTCGAAGATGAATGCCGCAGCCCGCGACCGGCTGTGCGCTGACGTCAAATGTTGAAAGTGTGACGCTGCCTCGCGTCGAGAGACGACGAACAGTCTGAGCACGCATCCTCGCGGTCTCACGACCGTGGAGGATGGCGGCCCGACCATCCCGATTCCTGCAGCGGAATATCGCTGCACCCTCACTTGCTAAACGACGTGCCCATTATACGTGCTCACAGCAGAGCGCCGAATCAGATAATCGAGCGAAAACACGCCCGGACCGCGCGTCAGCAGCAGCACGAGGATCGATCCCCACACGAGGTGTTCGTTGTAGGCGTTGGGATAGACGAAGACCTGGATCACCGCGATCATGCCCAGCAACGGAATCGTCGCGATCCGAGTCGCGAGACCGAGGAACAACAAGATAGGAATCGTCAGTTCCTGCACCATCGCGATCCGGGCGGCGAATGCCGGATCGAGCACTGGCACGCGATACTCCTCCTCAAACAGCTTGACGGCGAATTCCCAGGAGTTGTATTTCAGGAGTCCGGCCTTGAAGAAGGTCGCGCCGACGCCGATCCGTCCGGCGAGCAGGATGATGGAGAGGGGAAATCGCGCGAGCCACGCGCGGAGCCGATCGAACCAGGCGATGCCGGTCGGCTCCACCGGCGCACTCAAGACGGCACGCATGAAATCTCCCTCTGTGTCTGGCCCGACGCTCGTGACGCGGCTTCATCACTCAGGCGAGTCATCCGTAATTCGCCGCGAAGCCCGTACATCTCCAGCCACACCTCCTCACGGCGAAGGGCGAATTGCTCTGGGGTGTTCTCGGTCAGGAAGATCGTCATCAATTCGTCGAGCGACCAATCCAGGTGGATCACGTGCACACGCGGCGAATCGTCGGTGGCGAGCGCCAGCCGTCCCAGGTGCCAGTCGATCGCGGCAAACTGAGCGAGGTAGGGCAGCGCCTCGGTTCCGGCCTGGGCACCGAGATAGCGCGGAAACTCTTCACCGTATTCGGCGATACACGGCTTCTCGGGCGGATGATCGCGCACGAAGGTCCGTGCGGCATGGGTCACCAGATCGGAGCCGACCAACCACACCGTTGCCGGAAAGCGTTCCACCAGCGCTCGAGTCAGGCTTGCGGCGTAGTGCCGCTGATGAATCGCCAGCCGATGTTCCGGGTGCAGGCCTCCCAGGAGCAAAGGCATCACCGCGCTGCGGTCCCCTAGCACCAGCGCGTCACGAATTCCCGTCTGAATCTCAGCGAGCGTAGGCATGACGCTCCTCGCGGGCCTGCGTGCGCACCGCATCGGCTTTCGCCGCTTCCCCCACGAGCACCTCGAGCGCCGGCAGATCGGCATCCCATTCGACGATCGTCGGCTGTGCTCCGAAGCGGCCAATGGCGTGCGCGTAGAGCGCCCACGCCGGGTCAGCGACCTGGTGCGCGTGTGTGTCAATCAGGACGGTCGCACCGGGCGTGGCGTCGTCGTCTTCCGATGTAAATCCTCCCAGATGCAGCTCCTTCACGGCGGCGGCGGGGAATTCGTCGATGACACGGTACGGGTCGTAGCCCATGTTGTGGCCGCTGAGATAGATGTTGCTCACATCGCAGAGCAGCCCGCAGCCGGTGGCGTCCACCAACGCGTGCAGAAAGTCCAGCTCGCTCATGGTGGATGTGGCAAGAGAGAGGTAGGTCGACGGGTTCTCGATCACGTAGGCGCGTCCCAGGCTGTCCTGGACACGCTTCAACTGCCCGGCGACGAGGCGAAGCGTATCGGCCGTGTACGGCAAGGGTAAGAGATCGTTCAGGTAGGTGCCGCCGATGGAGGACCAGGCGAGATGACCCGACACCAGGATGGGATCGAGGCGGTCCACCAGATCGCGAAGCCGGCGGAGGTGCGCGAGATCGATGCCGTCGGCGCTGCCGATCGAGATGCCGACGGTGTGCACCGAGATCGGATAGTCGCGAGCGAGATCCGTCAGCAACTCGATCGCATGGGGATTGGCGAGAAAGTTCTCGGGATGGATCTCGAGCCACCCGACCGGCGGGCGAGTGGCCACCACCTCCGCGATATGCGGAAGCCGAAGGCCGATGCCGGTGCGTTCAGCCATGTGCTCTCCTGTCTCATTGGTGATGGCCACGTTCCCGGTCCTTCCTACTTCGGCTGCAGACTGCCGGCGACGATGCGCTCGCAGTAGCCGGCGGGCACGTAGATCCACGCCTTCGGATCGCTGTTCAGCTTCGATGAGCCACCGCACGAGTTGTTGCCCGTCGAGGCGCAATCGTTCTTCCCGGCCTTGGCGATGCCGTAGCACTTTTCGGTCTTGATGGCGGTCGGCGCCGGAACCGGCTTCTGGGCGGACAGCGCAACAGGCGCAACAATCGCGGCCGCGAGCGCGGAAGCCACGAGATAACGGGTGTTCATGCGTTACTCCTCAGGAGGAATCGGCGTCACCATCGACAGCCGGGTCGCCGAACATCGGCGCCATGGGTGTATTCGACGGTGGGCCGCGAAAGGTTACGATCACGCATTCATGGACGCTCCGGACGCCGCCGACGCGCACCTCAGCCACTTGATGGCGCGGGCGCAGCGCGGTGATCAGGACGCCTATGTCACGGTGCTGCGGGCGATCACGCCGCGTATCCGTCAGATCGTGCGCCGCCGGCGAGCGTTTCTCGGCGAAAGCGACGTGGAAGATGTCGTTCAGGAAGTGTTGCTTTCGATTCACGCCGTTCGCGCGACATACGATCCCGCACGGTCCTTCATGCCCTGGGTCTCGGCGATTACCCGTCACCGACTGGCAGACGCCGGCCGTCATCACCTGCGTCATGGCGTGCGTGAAGTGGCTGTCGATGATCTGGACGTAACCTTTCCGGCATCCACGCCGAATAGCTCTGATGAGACCTTCGGCGATCCCGATGCCCTGGCGCGAGCGATCGAGGCTCTGCCGTCAGGCCAGCGGCAGGCAGTACAACTGTTGAAACTGCAGGAGCTGTCGCTGAAGGAGGCATCGGCGGAGACAGGGCTGAGCGTCGGCGCGTTGAAATTGGCGACGCATCGCGCCATGGCGTCACTCCGTCGCGCGCTCCGGGACACGGACCAGTGATGAACACAGACGATCTGATAGACGAGCTCGGTCGACAGGCGACGCCTGCGTCGCCGCTGCCGGCTCCGAGCTGGCGGACGGCTGTATGGATGCTGTGGAGCGTCGTCTACATGGTCGTCGTGGCGATCGTGATGCTCGCAGGTACTTCAGCGGCGGGGATCACGATCACGCCGCTCTACCTTCTGCAGCAGGGAGCCGCGGTGATGACCGCAATCACAGCGGCCCGCGCAGCGCTCGGATCGGTGATTCCTGGTACGGCGGCCGGGCTCTGGACGCGGCCTGCGGTGAGCGCTGGCGTCTGGGTCGCCTTGATGCTGTGGAACGCCAGGCTGGACGCGCGCGCGGCGGGCACGCTCGGCATCGCAAGTCACACGGATTGGCCGTGCGTGGCGTCAATGATGGTGGGTGGGATCGTCCTTGGAGGACCGCTCGTGTGGATGCTGCGTCGCGGCGCGCCGCTCACGCCTCGCCCTACGGCGTTCCTGGCGGGTCTGGCTGCGGTCAGCATGGCCAACATCGAAGCGTGCCTCCTGCGCCCCCACGCGTTTGCGAGCACGGTGCTGCTGTGGCACGGCGTCACGGCTGTCGTCATCGCGTGCGTCTTTGCGGCGTTGGGGCGGCGGTGGCTACGCTGGCCAGCCGCCGATAGGAGCTACCTGACGGCGAGATAGTCGGCCAACGTGGCCTGCTCAGGGTCCGTCAGGCGCGCGCCCCACGCGCGCATCTTGCCGATCTCGCGTCTCCATCCGTCCACGTTGAGCCGCTGTTGGTCGATGAGGGCGCTGTCGTGGCAGACGTGGCAGCGTGTCCCGAGC
Source organism: Candidatus Sulfopaludibacter sp. SbA3 (assembly GCA_945876205.1). GTDB lineage: Bacteria > Acidobacteriota > Vicinamibacteria > Vicinamibacterales > UBA2999 > CANNDT01. Next base: position 5,427 of record CAMCNL010000091.1, on the reverse strand, counting down.
AGCTCGGCTCCGGCCGGACTGGGCGCCGGCTGAGGCCTCGTCACGCCGAAGTGAGTCGCCAGATACTCGAGCAGCACCGGCCGTTCCGGCTCGGTGACCCGCGCACCCCACCCGATCATCTTGTCGAGCTCCCGGCTCCACGCCTCACGCGCGAGTCGCTGTTGTGCGATGAGATCAACGCGATGACACGTGAGGCAGCGACTTCGCGCGATCTCCGAGCCTTCACCAGCCGGCAGCGCGGTTTCGAGCCGTGCCGGATCCTGCGGGCGCCCTGCCGCAGCGGCGGGCGGCGCCAGGGCTGTGAGGCATACCACTCCAACGACGGTCAGCCAACGCGCGGTGTTGCCCGGGGTCTGGCGCATCTACTCGAGTCGCACGTTGAGTCGCACCTGGTCTACCGCATTCCACAGGTAACCCGCGGGATTCCACTCGGCGACGATGGGCTGGACGCGACCGCGACTGTCGGTCGCGCGTGACAACACCGCGTACGATCCAGTCTCGCGTGGCCGCCATAGGTACTCGAACTGGCGCCACGCGTACGGAGCCCGATCCCGCCCGAGCCGGGTCTCCTCCCACGTCCGCCCGTTGTCGATGGAGACGTCGACACGGCGGATCTCGGCGTCGCCGACCCACGCGAACCCCGCAATCCTCACCACGCCGAGTGCCACCACGGCGTCATGCGCCACCGAGGTGATGAGTGATTTGACGGGCAGCTCGCGGACCGGAACGGTGTCGGCAGCATCGACGATCGTTCCTGGCTTGACCGGCCTGCGGGGGCGGCGGTAGCCGGCCTGCGTAAAGGTGCCGCCATGTTCGCTGTCGCTGACGCGGATGTGCGTCAGCCACTTCACTGAGTAGGCGCCTTCCCAGCCTGGCACCACCACCCGCACCGGAAACCCGTGCGGCACCGGCAGCGGCTCGCCGTTCATCTGGTACGCGAGCAACGTCGTGGAATCGAGCGCCTTTTCGAGAGGCAGACTGCGGATGAAGTCGGGCGCGCGATCGATGCCGCGATCGGCGCCATCCAGCCACAGATATCGCGCCGTTCGCCGAACGCCCGCGCGAGCCAGAATGTCGGCCAGTCGGACGCCCTGCCACTCGGCGGTGCCAACGGCCCCTTTCTCCCACTGCACGCCCGCAACAGGGGGCTCGAAGAACGCCCGCCCGTTCCCTGCGCACTCGAGCGTCACCACGGCGCTGGTCGAAGGAAGCCGCCGAAGCTCGCCGAGGGACAGCTCGAAGGGCCGGTCGACGTCGCCATCGATGACGAGCTTCCACTCGGTCTCGCGAATCACCGGCGTATAGAAGTGAGAGCGAACGTAGAACAGCTCGGTAGGGGTGATCCACGAGGTGAGGAGGTGCGGCGGCGTCTCGAGGTCCTCCGGACGCGCCGAGCGAATGATCAGCTGGTCATTCGGTAACTGCGCGCCGAATGCCCGCTCACGTGACCCCGCCGTCCCGAGCAGGGCGGCCCCGCCGAGGCGACACACGTGAGCCAGGAACGAACGTCGGGTCCCAGCGCCCTTCACTGCCGTCACGGTACTGTGCACATCGTTACCTCCGCACGTCACCCGTCTGCGTCAGGCCGACAAGAGCTTGCCGACGTGCTCGCGCTTCGGCCTCGATGCGGCCGCACATCAAATCGCACAACTGAAACACACCGTGAGTACGAATTCTTGACGGCATGTCACATCTTTCGTGATCGCGAAATCAGCTGATCGATTCGCTCCAGAATCCGATTCAGGCTTTCAACTTCGTCAGGGGTCACTTGGAAGGTCTTCGGGTTCTGAACGGCATCTCGTAAGGCATCGCTGAGACGCACCAGGCGGCGGATTGTGGATTCGTCAGACATAGGGGGACACTAAACCTGCTTCGATTGTAAGTAGAAACTACGCCCGATGCAGAAATGATCTCGCGCCAGCCGGAGGCCGCCGCTGGAGGCCTGGTTTCGGGTTCGGCCTCATACTAGTCGTATGCATCCGTGGCACGACACTTACATCGACGATACGAGCATCGCCAGCACCTTTCCCGTCGTCATCGAGATCCCGAAGGGGAGCACGAACAAGTACGAGATGGACAAGGAGACGGGGCTGTTGCGGCTGGACCGGGTGCTCCACAGCGCCGTGTATTACCCGGCCGACTACGGCTTCATTCCCCGCACCTATTGCGATGACGGCGACCCGCTCGACGCGCTCGTGCTCGGGCAGGAGCCGGTCTATCCGCTGACGATCGTCCAGGCCCGCGCCATCGGCGTGATGCGCATGCGCGATGAAAAGGGCATCGACGACAAGATCGTCGCCGTCAGCGTGCACGACCCCGCCTTCGCCGAGTATACGGACAAGGGGCAACTCCCCACGCACGTCCTTCGACAGGTCCGCCGATTCTTCGAGGACTACAAGGTGCTCGAACACAAGCAGGTCGTGGTCGACGAGATGCAGGGACCGTCAGATGCCGTTCGCATCATCGGGGAGGCGCTCGAGCTCTATCGGCGTCTCAGACGCGGCGAGCTCTGAGCACGCCAGAGCCGTGGCGCCGCGAAACCCACTCGACCGGCAGTTACAGTCGGCCCCGTTCAAGCGGTTCGGCAGCATTCAACGCCTCGAACAGAACCGAAGCGGCCATGCCTCGGTCGAACACGTCCGGCATCAACTGTACGTGGGGCGAGACACGGGGACCAGCACCAACGCGCTCATCAAGGTGCTCACCAAGCCGGGACTCGTCTACGAGCACAACCTGAGCAACGAAATCGCCACGCTGTCCGCGATCAACCGGGAACTGCCGGACTCGCGCTACTTCCCCCTACTGTGGGATCACGGGCGCTTGTCCGATGGGCGCGTCTTCCTGATCATGTCGCTCTTCGACGAGTGGCCGCTGACGACGACCATCGGCCCCGAACGGATGCCCCACCGGCTGGTCGACCGCCTCAGGACGTCCCTCGAAGTCGCGACGGCACTCGCGGAACTGCATCGGCTCGCGATTTTCCATGTCGACCTGAATCCGATGAACATCCTGTACCGGGCCGACCAGGGCAGGCCGGTCGTCCGGATCGTGGACTTCGAATCGTCATACCACCGCGCACGCCACGCCAACGGCGTCGTCTACAACCCGCCGACCACTCCCGGGTTCTGCGCACCAGAGGTGCACGATCGGGCGCCCGACGCCCGCGCCGATGTGTTCTCGCTGGGCGCCGTGCTCGACACCATGATCGCGGGAACTGGATGGACCTGGGATGCGGAGTTGTCCGCCCACATCGAAGCCGACGCGGAGATCGATGCCGACCTCAAGCGGATCCTGCTGACCGCCGTGGACCGGGATGCGGACAGGCGCTATCAATCCATCCAGGACATGCACACGGCGCTGGCCGCCTACCTCGAGTGGATCTGGCCGGGTCGCTCCTGGGCCTAGCCGACTCGAACACGCGCTCGTCGCCTTGTGTCAGGTTGCCTTCATCACGCAGCACGCCAGGAATGACGTTCGTGGGGAGCGCACTCAGTCAAGCCGCCGCAGCGCCTGGCTCGAGGCCGCCTGCGCGGTGGCCGCGAGCACGATCAGGCCCGCTGCGCCGAACAGCAGCGCCGGATCGACCGCGCTGCGTCAATTCAGATGCATCGCACAGTCCTCTGCGTGATTTTCGTCCGGGCGCGCGCGGTATTCCCCATCGAGGACTCTTCATCGCCCCGGAGCGATGTCCCGTCAGGAGCGGAGGCGGGGAATGATTGATGCAACGTCACGCCAGTATGATCGCCGCACGACTCCATAGCTACGGGAAGCCGCTCCTGATCGAAGAGGTCATCACGCCCCGGCCCGGACCGGGGCAGGTGGTCATCCGGGTGGCCGCCGCCGGCTTTTGCCACAGCGACATTCATGTCATGGACGGCGAGATTCAAATCCTGCCGCGCTTGCCGTTGATCCTGGGCCACGAGAATGCGGGATTCGTCTCCGCGGTCGGCTCGGGCGTCACCGCCGTGCGCGAAGGTGACGCGGTGGCGGTCTACGGCGGCTGGGGCTGCGGTCGATGCGATTACTGCGTCGCCGGCCACGAGCAGTTGTGCGGGACGCCGCAGTGGGCGGGACTGTCGAATTACGACGGCGGCTACGCCGAATACCTGCTCGTGCCGCACGAGCGCTACCTGGTCACGCTGTCAACCGTGACACCGATCGACGCCGCGCCGCTGACCGACGCCGCGTTGACGCCCTATCGCGCGATCAAGAAGGCGCTGCCCGTGCTCGAGCCGGACCACTACGCCCTCGTGATCGGGCTCGGCGGACTGGGTCAGTACGGACTCAAGCTCCTGGGGATCCTCTCGGGTTGTCCCGTCATCGTCGTCGACGTCTCTCCCGAGAAGCGTCGCCTCGCCCACCATGCCGGCGTACGCCATGTGTTCGATGGCAACGATCCCAACCTGGCGACGGCGATTCGCGATCTCACCGGTGGTCATGGGGTGAATGCGGCGTTTGATTTCGTCGGCAGCGATGCGACGCTCGCCCTTGCGGTGGCGTCGACCCGGTCGCTGGGCAAGGTCACCCAGATCGGCCTGGCGGGCGGTGCCGCGCGCCTGAAAGTGCTCGAGAACAGCCGCTTCGAAGTGCAATTCGAGGCCACGCTCTGGGGCACCATCAAGGAATTGCGCGAGGTGATTGCCCTGGCCGAATCGGGACGGCTCACGCCGATCCCCATCGAGGTGTCGCCGCTCGAGCGCATCAACGACGTCTACGCGCGTCTCAAGCGTGGAGCGGTGGAAGGTCGCGCCGTGATCGCGCCCGGGTCGGCCGAATAGCCAACCAGGTGGACGGCCGATTCAGTCACTACATCCCGGTGGGCCAGGTTTCGGGAAGGTCGAGCTCGTGACGTGACCACCGTTCGAGCGGCGCCACCGCGCACGTCTCGTCATAGTGAATCACCACGTCGAACTGCTTCGGCAGGCAGGCGGTGAAGTAGTGGCTCTGGCGCTCCGTGTCGGCACGGTAGATGACGCCGATGGCCCGCTCGAGGCGGGGCGACGTGAGCGGGGCGGCGGCTGGCCCATGGAGATCGAGCGCAAATGCGGGAATCCCTGTCTCGTGAAACAGCCGCTCGTAACTGCCGGCGAGTGATGGCTGAACCGCCATCAGGTCGGCCGGCTCGTCCCAGCCCAATGCGGCGGTCACGCTTCCGGTGTGCGTGGTGAATCCGATCGATCGCGTCTCGGCGGCGAAGCGCTGGCGCACGAGCTGGCCGAGATTCAACTCGCCGAGGGTGGACATCTGCGTCGCCCGCGCATCCCCAAGGTGCGAGTTGTGCGCCCAGACGACGGCCCGCGCCGCGCCGTTCATGCGCGTCACGTGCCCGACCAGTGACTCGAACGTCGCCATCATGTGGCGATCCCGCACGTTCCATGATGCCGCGCCGTTGCCGAACATCGCCCGGTAATAGGCTTCGGCATGGGC
>CAMCNL010000090.1 GCA_945876205.1 Candidatus Sulfopaludibacter sp. SbA3 | reverse complement strand
CGTCTCCTAGCGATTAGGTCCCGCTGCCGGGCGTAGCAGCCCGGACATTTGGCGTTGGTACACCATACGCTTCGCACCGCGGGCCGTAAAGGCCCGCGGTGTATCAAGTAGGCCGCGCCGCGCGGCTATAATCGTCTCTTCCTCGAATGCGCGTTGCACGGCGGTTTGTCATCAGCGGACGTGTCCAGGGCGTGGGCTTCAGGTGGCACACCCGGGAAGCCGCGCAGCGCGAAGGCGTCACGGGGTGGGTGCGCAACCTGCCGGACGGCCGCGTCGAGGCGTTGGTGGAAGGCGAGGCCGAGTCGGTCGACCGCATGGAACGCGCGCTGCGCCAAGGACCGGGCGGTGCGCGCGTGAAAGACGTCCTGGTCGACCACGACGAAGCGACCGGCGCGTTCAAGGATTTCTCGATCACGTAAAAACGAAACCACGAAGAACACGAAGGTCGCGAAGAACACGAATTCCCAATAGGTATCTCGTGATCTTCGTGATCTTCGTGATCTTCGTGACCTTCGTGGTTAAAGGGACACATGGATCTCAAACAACACATCCGCTCGGTACCCGACTTCCCCAAGGCGGGAATCCTGTTCTACGACATCACGACCTTGCTGCGCGACCCGATGGGGTTCAAGACGACCATCGACTCGATGTCGACGCCGTACCTGGACCAGGGGATCGACGTGGTGATCGGCATCGAAAGCCGCGGCTTCATCCTCGGCGGCGCGGTCGCCCAGCGCATCGGCGCCGGCTTCATCCCGATCCGCAAGCCGGGTAAGCTCCCGGCCAAGGCGATCAAGGAGAGCTACGACCTCGAGTACGGCAAGGACGCCCTCGAGATCCACGAGGACGCGATCGAGAAGGGTCAGCGCGTGCTGATCGTGGACGACGTCCTGGCGACCGGTGGGACGGCGGCTGCCGCATCGCAGCTCGTAAAAACGCTCGGCGGCGAGCTGCACGGCCTCGCGTTTCTCATCGAGCTGCTGTTCTTGAAAGGGAGCGCGAAGCTCCAGGGCGAAAACGTCTATTCCGTCCTCAAGTACTGACGCGCACCCTGAAGGGTGCGTGCTACTGGGGCTGACTACTGGGGCCTGTAGCGCGCACCCCTCAGGGTGCGCGGGTTAGACTGGCGAATACGTCCCCGTAGCTCAGCTGGATAGAGCGCGCGCCTCCTAAGCGCGAGGTCGACGGTTCAAATCCGTCCGGGGACACCATCTCTTCCGTATAATCAGCGCCGACACTCAGGACGCTGAATCGCACGCCGTATTGCCATCCGCCGATGGCCACGTCCTCCGACTTCCCTGACCAATAGCGAGGTAATCAATGAACGGCACGAAAGTCCTGCTTCCCGCACTCATCGTTATGGCCGGCCTTGGCCTGGCGGCGTGCTCTGCGCCTGCTCCGCAGGCACCGCCCGCGGCTGCGGAGCCGGGTGCCGGCGCGCAGACACAAGGAAATCCGCAATTCACGGCCGATGCGACCTGGCCCAAGCCTTACCCGAACAAGTGGAAGATCGGCGGCGTGACCGGCCTGGCGGTGGACAAGGACGATAACGTCTGGGTCTACAACCGTCCGAACGATCTCACCAGCCTCGAGCTCCAGGCCGAGCGAACGCCCGCCATCTCCGACTGCTGCACGCGTCCTCCCTCGATGATCCACATTGCCGGGCATGACGGCCCGAACTACAAGGACGGCGATGTCATCGAGTCCTTCGACGCGCCGCAGGGACATGGCATGGCGGTGGACGCCCAGGGGTTCCTCTACCTGGGGCAGAACACGGTCCGCAAGTACGACAAGACGGGGAAGCTCCTCGGTGAGGTGCCGCACATCCCGGAGAACGCCGACGGCACGCCCTTCACCATGCCGCAGATTCCCAAGCGCGTGCCCGGCCTCGGCAGCGACGGTCCGGTGGCCAGCTTCATCAGGAACCTGGATGCCGACATCAAGGCTGGCGGGGGCAACGCGAGCGAACAGCGCAATACGCAAGCCCAGTTGCGGCAGCAGGCCTTCATCGCCAAGTATCCGCCGACCACGCCGATGATCGTCGGAGGCATCGAAGAGATCCGCACCGACGACGCCGCCAACGAGATTTACATCGCGGACAACTCATTTGGCGGCCGCGTGCTGGTCTTCTCGCTGGACAAGTTCGAGTTCAAGCGCGGCTGGGGCGCCTACGGGCACAAGCTCTCCGAGATCAGCACCAAGCCCGAGGATCATGCCTACACGCCCGGTGGGCCGATGGCCAAGGAGTTTGTCGGCCACTTGACCTTCAATTTCTCGAAAGACGGGATGGTCTATGCGGCCGACCGCGCGGGCAACCGCATCCACGTCACGGACAAGCAGGGCAACTTCAAGCAGGAGATCAAGATGGCGGAAAACACCGGTGTCGGTGGGTCAACCGGCGGCGTGATGTTCTCCAATGACGCGGCTCAACGGTTCCTGTACATCTCGGATCTGACCAACAACCACGTCTGGTTCCTCGAGCGCGCGACCGGCACGGTCGTCGGCACGCTCGGTCAGATGGGCCACAATGCCGGGAGCTTTTTCGGCCTGCACATGGAAGCCACGGACTCGAAGGGCAACCTGTACACCGGCGAAGTCTTCTACGGCGAGCGCGTGCAGCGGTTCCTGCCGCGGTAATCCCGTTCATCCCTGGCGACACGACCGCGGCGAATAGGCCGCGGTCGTGTCCTCCGGCTATCATGTAGATAGGCTCGCAAGACCTGAAGCCGAGCGCCCCAAGCCCAGAACCCATATATGAAAGCAAAAGAACGTCATCATCTGAAAGAGAACGAGCTGGCGCACTCCCTTGCGGCCACTCGCGAGTTCGTGGATGCGCGGCGCGGCCAGTTGGCCGGGCTCGTCATCGTCGTCCTCCTCGTCGTCGCCGGCATCTTCGGCATCACGATGTGGCGGAGCCAGGGCAACGTCGCGGCGGAGCAGGCGCTGGCCAACGCGATGGTGACGATGAATGCGCGGGTCATCCCGCCGAGTGCGACCGCCGAAACGCCCGGCGACGTTCCCGCGGCGGCGACGATCGGCGCGGAGGGGTCGTATCCCTCGGAAGTGGCCAAGCTCAATGCGGCGGCGCCAAAGCTGAAAGCGGCGGCGGATGCGTATCCCGACACCGAGCCAGGCATCACGGCGCGGTATCACTACGCGTCGGCGCTCGCGGCGCTCGGCAAGTCTGACGAAGCGGTGGCGTCGTTCGATGACGTGATCAAGCGGGCGGGGACGGACACGCTTTACGGCCGGATGTCACGGCTCGGCAAGGCCGACACGCAGATGCGCGCGGGCAAGCTCGACGAAGCGATCACGACCTGGAAAGAGCTCGCGGCCAGCAACGACGAGACGCTGCCAAAGGACGCCATCCTGATGGAGCTCGGACATGCCTACGTCGCGAAGGGCAACCAGGCTGAAGCCAAGAAGACCTTCACGCAGGTGGTGGACGAGCACCCGACGTCGCCCTACACCGCGGAAGCGCGCATGGAGCTGGAGTCGCTGAAGGGGTAGCACCGAGCTACCCAGTAACCCAGCTACCTAGCCACCGTCTTCTTCACGTCCTTCAAGCTGAGAAAATCCGCCTGCGCCGAGAGGCGCATTCCCGAGATATCCGGACGGGTCACGGCGACGTTCGTCTTATACCAGAGGCTGATGTACGGGACATCGTCGGCCACCAGCTTCTGGACGTCGCTGTAGTACTTCCGCCGCTCGTCATCCGTCTTCGCGGTCGTCGCCAGGTCGATCAGCCGATCGGCCTCGGGATTCTTGTAGTACGCGCGGTTGAAACCGACGGGCGGGATCTGCGCCGAGTGGTAGACGCGGCGCAGCATGTCGGGGTCGGTCACGCCGACCCATTGCAGTTGGTACATCTGCACGTTGCCGTTGAGCACGTCGGCGTAGAAGGTGGCGAACTCGTACGAGCGGACGTCGACCGCGATGCCGGCCTTGGCCAGGTCCTGCTGGATGACGGTGGCCTGCAGACGGAAGAACTCGTCGGTGGACGTCTTGAGCGAGAGGCGAAGCCGCGGGCGCGGACCGTCGCCGTCCGGATCCTTGTAGCCCGCCTCGTCGAGCAGCCGCTTCGCCATCTCGACGTCGTGATTGAAGTTCTGCACGTTCGGCTCGAACGCCCAGGTAACGGGTGAGAGGACGCCGACCGCCGGCTTCGCCAGCCCTCGACGCAGGTACTTGACGATCGCCTCGCGATCGATGGCATACGCGATCGCCTGGCGCACGCGCTTGTCCGCAAAGATCGGATCGCGCATGTTGAGGCCGATATACGCGTAATCCACGCCCTGGCCCTGAATGATGTTCAGGCCGCCGCGTTTCTGAAGCTCATACGCGATGTCGGGTGACACGTCGTTGATGGTCAGGTCCGCCGTCCCCTTCCGCAGTTCCAACCCGCGCATCGTCTCGTCTGGATTGATCCTCAGCACGATCCCGGCGTTCTGCGGCAGGCCGTCCCAGTAGCCCTCGAATGCGCTGAGCACAACTTCTTCATCGACGAGGTAGCGGACGAACCGATACGGACCCGTACCGATCGGAAACGTGCGAAGCGAATCACCGGCCCCGTCGGGCACCACCTGCATCACGAGCTGAACGGGAAACGAGCCGAACGGCTCCTTCAACTTGAACTCGACGGTGTAGTCGTCCAGCGCCTTGACCGAGTCGAGCATCCTGTAGGCACCCTTGCGGGGCGACACGAAATCGGGATCGAGAAGGCTGCCGAAGGTGTAGACGACATCCTTGGCGGTGAGCTCGTGTCCGTCGTGAAATTTGACGCCGTGACGGAGGTAGGCAATGTAGGTGAGCGGATCAGGGTTGTCGAGACGCGCGGCGAGACCCGGCACGATCCGCAACTGGGTGTCGATCGTCATCAACTGACTGAAGACCAACTGGGCCACCCGCTGGGAGTTCTCGTCGGTCCCCAGCCGCGGGTCGAGGTTCTTCGGAGATGCCCGGATGACCACCGAAAGGACGTCGGCGTTGGTTTCGGATGCCTGCGAACGCGCGCATCCGGGCGCAACGATGGCAAGGCACAGGGCACAAGGCACAAGGCTCACGATCCAACGTTGCATCATTCCTTTTCCGCGAGTTTCTTCAATGCGGCGAGCAATTCCAGCGCCTGTCTCGGCGTCGTGTCGTCGATGTCGACGGCCTTGATGCGCTGCGTGATCTCATCATCGCTCCGCGTCGCGAAAAGACCAAGCTGCTCGGTGTGCAGATCGCTGGGCGCACCGGAGAGGGTTGGCCGTCCGCCGCGCGACAGCTCATCGTGCTCGAGGCCCAGCAGGATCTCCTTGGCGCGGCTGACAACGGACGCAGGGAGGCCGGCGAGGCGGGCGACCTGGATGCCGTAGCTGCGATCGGAGCGCCCCGGCACGATCTTGCGGAGAAAGATGATGTCGTCCTTCCACTCGCGCGCGGCGACGTGGGCGTTGATCACGCCCGGGAGCGAATCGGCCAGGTCCGTGAGCTCGTGATAGTGCGTGGCGAAGAGCGTCTTCGGCCGCGCCTTCTCGTTGGTCGCGAGGTGCTCGGCCACGGCCCACGCGATGCTCAAGCCGTCGAAAGTGGACGTGCCGCGGCCGATTTCGTCGAGCACGACCAGGCTCTGCGACGTCGCGGCATGCAGGATGTTGGCGGTCTCCTGCATCTCGACCATGAAGGTCGAATGGCCGCGCGCGATGTTGTCGGACGCGCCGACGCGCGCGAAGATGCGGTCGACGATTGGCACCTTCGCGTCGCGGGCCGGCACAAACGATCCGATCTGCGCGAGGATCGGAATCAGCGCGGTCTGCCGCAGGTAGGTCGACTTGCCGCCCATGTTGGGGCCGGTCAGGATCACGAGCTGCCGCGCGCCGCCGTTGAGATCGATATCGTTCGGCACGAATGCATCGGCGGCGAAGCGTTCGACCACCGGATGGCGCGCGTCCACGGCGACATATTCGTCGCCGTCGTGCACGTGCGGCTTGGTGAAGTTGCTCACCGCGGACGTTTCGGCGAGACCGGCGAGGACGTCGAGCGTCGCCAGCGCGCGCGCCGTGTCCTGGATGCGGGGCGACTCCGACGCGACCTGTCCGCGCAGCGCCTCGAAGATCTCGAGCTCGCGCGCGAGGATCCGCTCATCGGCGCCGAGCACCTTCTCCTCATACTCCTTGAGCGCCTCGGTCGTGAAGCGCTCGCCGCCGGCTATCGTCTGCTTGCGCTTGTAATCGTCCGGGACGGCGTGCAGGTTCGATTTCGAGATCTCGATGTAGTAGCCGAACACGCGGTTGAAGCGCACCTTGAGCGAGTTGATGCCGGTGCGGGCGCGCTCGCGCTCTTCCATGTCGGCGATCACCTGCCGGCCGGACCGGCTGATGGTCTTCACCTCGTCGAGCTCGGGATCGATGCCGTCGCGCGTGAAGCCGCCGTCGCGCGCGAAGACCGGCGGCTCGTCGATCAGCGTCCGCTCGATGAGGTCGCGCACGTCGGCCAGGTCGTCGAGCTCCGCGATCAGGCTCAGGAGAAGTGGCGCCTGGACGTCCTGCAGCACGGTCTTCACGCGCGGGATCGCGATGAGCGACATCCGCAGCGACACCAGGTCGCGCGGGCCGGCATTGCCGAGCGCCGTGCGGGCGACGAGGCGCTCGAGGTCCTGCACCGATTTCAGCGTCTCGCGGAACTTGCCGCGGTCCGTCGCGCGGAAGGCGAGCTCTTCGACCGCATCCAGGCGATCGCGAATCCGCTCGAGCGATCGCAGCGGACGCAGCAGCCAGGACCGCAGCATCCGTCCCGCCATCGAGGTCATCGTGCGATCGATCTCGTGCAGGAGCGACCCCTGCGGCGTGCCTTCGCTGCCGACGACGATCTCGAGATGCTTGAGCGTGATCGGATCGATGACCAGGCAGTCGGCCGCCGCCTTGTAGCTGATCGTGCGGACGTGGGCGAGATCGACCTTCTGGGTGTCGCGCAGGTAGGCGAGCAGCCCTCCCGCCGCCTGCACCGCGACGACGTGATTGTCGAGCCCGAAGCCCTCGAGTCCGTGCGTCTTGAGCTGATCGAGGAGCGTCCGGCGCGCGCCCTCTGGCTCGAAACTCCACGCCTCGGTCGTCGTCATCGGCACCTGCAGGCGCGCGAGCTCGGGGAGGCTCTCGGCGATCGTCGAGTCGGCGGGGAGCACGACCTCGCGGGGACGCAGCACCGAGATCTCGTCGGCCAGCGCCTGAAGGCCATCCGCACCCCGATACTCGGCGGTGGTGAACTCTCCGGTGGAGAGGTCGATCAGCGCCACGCCCAATGTCTCCTGCTCTCCAGCCACAATCGACATCAGAAACGCCGGCTCGCGCGCTTCGAGATAGCTCGCATCCGTCAGCGTGCCGGGTGAGACGACGCGGACGACCTCGCGCTTGACGAGGCCTTTGGCCTTCTTCGGATCCTCGACCTGCTCGCAGATGGCGACGCGGAAGCCTTTCTTGACCAGCCTGCCGAGGTATCCGTCGAGCGCGTGATACGGGATGCCGCACATCGGGATGCCGGCGCCGCCGGCGTCCTTCGACCGCGACGTCAAGGTCAGGTCGAGCGCGCGCGCGGCCACCAGCGCGTCTTCGTAGAAGATCTCGTAGAAGTCGCCCATCCGGAAGAAGAGGATGGCATCGCGATGCTGACGCTTGGCGTCGAGGTACTGACGCATCGCTGGAGTGACTGCGGTGGTGGACACGATAGGCTTTGGGCTCGGGGCTCTGGGCTTTGGTTGCTATTATCTCGCATGCTCGTCCTGGCGCTCGACACCACCACCCGCGAGGGAAGCTGCGCGCTGGCGCGCGACGGACGCGTGCTGCGCGAGCAGGGGAGCGACGCCTCGAAGCCGCAGGCGGCGCGGCTGCCGGGCGACCTGGCCAGGCTCCTCGAGCAGGAAGGCGTCACGCTGGCGCAGATCGATGTCTATGCCGTGTCGACCGGCCCCGGGTCATTCACCGGCCTCCGCGTCGGCATTGCGACGATGCAGGGGCTGGCGTTTGCGGCGGGGAAGCCGCTGATCGGAATTTCCGCGCTGGATGCGTTGCACGAGGCAGTGCAGGTGCACGTGCACAGTGCACGCGCGGTTCAGGCCCGCGTGGCCACCTGGGTCGACGCCTGGCGCGGGGAGATCTACGCCGCCCTCTACGAAGACGGCATTGAAGTGGAACCACCGGCCCTGGCCCACCCGGGCGATCTGCTGCCGCGGCTGGCGGGACGGAGGACGATGTTTATCGGCGACGGCGCCGGCACCCATGCCGACGCGATTCGCGCGGCGCTTGGCGGCGACGCGACGATCGCCGACCCGGTCGCCCCGCTCCTCGCCGGCACCATCGCGCGCCTCGCAACCGAGGCGGCGCTGGGGGGCGCGCTGCCGCCGCCGGATGCCATTCGTCCCCTCTACGTGCGCAGGCCGCCTTCGCCGTCTGACGGCTCCGGCGCCCCAGGGTCGCGGCGCGCGGTATAGATGCACTACTGGATCGAAGCCTTGAACGGCGACGCCGATCTCGACGGCATCCTCGAGGTCGAAGCCGAATCGTTCACCAATCCGTGGACCCGCGAGATGTACGCCTGGGAGCTGCAGAACCGATCCGTCTGCCACATCCTCGTCGTCCGCACGGCCGAATGTCCGGTCGCCGGCTTCTGCGCCTTCTGGCTCGTATTCGACGAGATCCACATCAACAACCTGGCGATGCGTCCGCACTTCCGCGCGCAGGGCATCGGCACGGGCCTGCTGCACCACGTCCTGGCGGAAGCCAAGGAACTGGGCGCCCGGCGGGCGACGCTGGAAGTGCGCGCATCCAACGAAGGCGCCCGGCGGCTGTATGAACGGCTCGGCTTCTACGTGGCCGCCACCCGCCGCAACTACTACTCAAATCCCGTGGAAGACGCGCTGATTCTGTGGCGGGACGAACCGGTAGCTGGGTAGCTCGGTCGCTAGAGGTAGCTAAGGTTGGTTTTCCCAGCGACCCAGCCACCTAGCGACCGAGCTACCCCCTGTGTTATGGTTCGCATAGTTGTAACAAAGGTGTCTTTACCTTCTTCAGTAAAGGAGGGGCGGCTATGAATGCAGCGGACACGCACGAGGTCAGAGGGCTCTTACTGCAGAGCCACGACGAATACCGCCAGCTAGCAGAGCAGCACCAGCAGCTGGACGATCGCCTCCAGCAATTCTCCGACAAGCACTTCCTCTCAGACTCCGAGCAGTTAGAAGAGGTCACCCTCAAGAAGAAGAAACTCGCCGCAAAGGACCGCATGGAGGAAATCGCGCGGGGGCACTCGCACACCCACGCCTCGTAGCGTTTCTCGGACAGGTAACGATTTTTGGGCCGGCCCGTTGCCGGCCCTAGTCTTGTACGATAGCTAAATGCGTATCGACCCTGCGGGCTGGCCATTCATTGGTGGCGCGCTCGTCCTCGCCATCGTCGCCGCCTTCGCGGTCAACACGCTGCTCGGCATCGCGCTGCTCGTCCTGAGCGGCTTTTTCCTGTTCTTCTTTCGCGATCCGGACCGCGTCATCACCCAGGGCGAAGAGGCCGTGCTGTCGCCCGCCGACGGCCGGGTCATGGTCGCCGGCGCGCCGATCGGCCAGGCCTTTCCGGCCGGGGAGTGGAAGCAGATCAGCATTTTTCTCTCGCCTACCGACGTACACGTGAACCGCATGCCGATCGGCGGGACGGTCACCAAAGTGGAGTATCATCCCGGCCGTTTCCTCCCCGCGTACAAGGCGGAGGCGGGAGATCTGAACGAATACACCGAGGTCCGGCTCAATCACGGCGGCCAGACGATCGTCGTCCGCCAGATTGTCGGCATCCTCGCCCGGCGGATCGTCTGCCGGGCCAGGGAAGGCGAGGTCGTCAAGGCCGGCGACCGGTTCGGCGTGATGAAGTTCGGATCGCGGATGGACGTGTTTCTACCACTCACCGCGACGATCACGGCGAAGGTGGACGAGAAGGTCATTGCCGGCGTCACGGTGATCGCCACGCTGGCCTGACGCTCACGACATGAATCACGACTCAGCCTCGAGACGATCGCGAATCCGGATGCTGACGCCGCTCCGGCGCCGCACCGATGCCGTCCGCCGCCGGCGGTTCCGCCGCGGCGTGTATCTCCTGCCCAGCATGTTCACGATGGCGAGCATGTTCTGCGGCTACGCCTGCATCGTCTACGCGATGCGCGGTGAGTTCGCGACGGCCGCGCCGTTCATCGGCTGGGCGATCGTCGCCGACATGTTCGACGGCCGCATCGCGCGGATGACGGGAACGGAGAGCGAGTTCGGCGTCGAGTTCGATTCGATGGCCGACATCATCTCGTTCGGCATCGCGCCCGCCATCCTGTCGTTCGCGTGGGGCCTGGCGCCGCTCGGCCGGCTCGGATGGGCGGTCGGATTCGTGTTCGTCGCGGCCGCCGCGATTCGGTTAGCGCGCTTCAACATCCAAACGGCGTCACCGTCGCAGGACAAGCGCTACTTCGTCGGCATGCCGAGTCCCGCCGCGGCGGGCGTCCCCGCGGCGACCGTGTACTTCTATCCCTCCGGTTTCAACTCCTACAGCGAAGCGCTGCCGGTGCTGGCGATGGTGCTGATCCCCGCGGTGCTGATGGTGAGCACGATTCGCTTCCGCGGGTTCAAGACGGTCAACCTGCAGGCGCGCCACAGCTACGCGGTGCTCGTGCTGCTGGCGATTGGCCTGGCGCTACTCGTCGCGCATACGGAGATCGTGCTGGTGGTGATGGCCTACGGGTACCTGGCGTCGGCCTTCATCGAGATGGGATGGCACCGATTCAACAAACGCCAGCCCGATCTGGAAACCACGAAGGACACGAAGAACACGAAGGAAACCAAAGCTCTTTAGGAAATATGATTTCGTGGCCTTCGCGATCTTCGTGGCCTTCGTGGGTTAGGTGGCGATTGGCAGACTCAGTTCGACCACGGTTCCGCGATTGCGCTCGCTCTCGACCCTGATCGTCCCACCGCTCAATTCCACATTCCTCTTTGCCAGCGGCAAGCCGAGTCCGGTGCCCGTGCTCTTGGTCGAGAAGTACGGCTCGAACGCGCGCGCAAGCGCTTCGGCGTCCATGCCGACGCCGGTATCTGACACGCGAATCTGAACGGATCCATTGAGCGCGCGCGCCGCCACGCTCAGGGAGCCGGAGCCCGGCATCGCGTGCAGCGCGTTTTCGACGATGTTGGTGAGTGAGCGGGAGATGAGGGTGCGATCGACGAAGACCGGCGGGAGGTCGGCGGGGACGTCGACGTCGAAATCAATGCGATCGCTCAGCCCCTTGCGATAGGGATCGATCGTCTCGCGCACGAGCTCGGGAATATCGACGACCGACATCTTCGCGGTCGGCGACGAGGCAAAGCTCGAGAACTCTGACGCGATCTGGCGGAGGAGCTTCACCTGCTGGAGGATGGTCGCCACGCACTCTTCGAGGACGGGGCTGAGCGGCTGGCCGCGGTCGGCATGGACGCGGCGCAGGTGTTCGGCATTCAACTGGATGGGCGTCAGCGGGTTCTTGATCTCGTGCGCGACCTGCCGCGCCATCTCCGCCCACGCCTCGAGCCGGTGGGTCCGTTCGAGCTCACCGCGCTGGCGTTGAAGCTCTTCGGCCATCTGGTTGAAGGCTTCGACCAGGCGCCGCAATTCATCCGACGAGGTTGTGGCGATGCGCGCGTCGAAATCGCCTTTCGCGAGGCGCGCCGTCGCGCGGGTCAGACGGTTCACGGGATCGGCGATGCGCTCGGCCAGCCAGTAGCCGATGCCGGCGCCGCCAAAGACGAAGATCAGCGCGCCGAGCAGCACGCGTCGATCGAGCGTATCGATCTGCTCTTCGATCTCCTGCTGCCGGGAGGTGAGCGGCACCGTCAGCATCGTGTCGAGCTGGCGGGTGGTCATGGACGTTGCCGCCACGAGATATTCCAGCGTCCCGATCTGCTCGCGAATGACGGTGGTCGCCTCATTGCGGAGCTCGAGGGCGTGGTAGACGTCCGCGGGCGTTCGCGTCGGCAGCAGTCCGGAGGCGAAGAGATTGCGCTCGCTGGTGGCCAGGAGCCGGGGACCGTTGAAGATGTTGACGTCCTGATCGATCAGCCGGCTGACCCAGACCATCAGGTTGTCGTCGACGCCGATGCCTTGCTGTGCGGCGCGTGGCGCGACCAGATCTTCGACGACACGCCGCGCGGCTGACGCTGTGCGCACCGCCTCTTGTTCGACGTTGGCGCGCATCTCGTCGCCGACGTAGCTACTGGTGGCAAAGGCCAGCGCGGCCACCGGCACCACCGTCGCTGCGATAAACGCCAGGAGGAGCTTGCGGTAGAAGCTCGCGCGAATCTCGCGGAGTAGCGCCCGGGCGGTCGTGCCGCGCCGGCTGAACGCGCCGAAGAGCGCCGTTCCCGTCAGCAGCAACAGGTAGGTGGCCCAGGCGAGCACCGTCACCTCGGCGAGGTTCACCAGGTGCTCGAGCGGCGAGACGATGGGGAAGCCGAGGGCGTAGATGCCGCCGCGATCGTTGAGCGCGTAGACCTCGTAGCGGTCGCCGCCGCGCGCCAGCTCGACCCACATTGGCCGCCGCGTCTGCTCGATGCGCGAGAAGACGTCGTCTTCAAGCGGCCACGCGGTGACGCCCGATGTGTAGAGCGGCCGCCGGCTCCATCCGTAGAAGACGAACTCGATGTCACGTCCGGAGACGCCTTCACCGCGCGGCAGGTCAGCCTGCCGCATCAGCTCGACGTAGGGGCTTTGCGACGAGATGAATGGCAGGTTGGCGTAATCCGGCATCGCGTGCACCGCGATCGAGCCGAGCTGCCGTCCATTCGCGTCGCAGATCGCGCGCCCCGCGTGAAGCACGCGCCGCTCCTCGGCAAAGAACGGCGAGACCTCCTCGTAGACGTCCCAGTTGCACGACTCCTCCTCGGAGCGGGGAACCGCGGTGAGGTCCTCGGGAAGGTTGAATGCGAAGCGGCTGACGAGGCGACCGTCGGGCCCATATAACTCGACCGACGAGGTGACCGGATACGTGGCGAGTCCCGTCACGCGCCAGACCTGGAAGGCGCGGTCGGTATCGACCGGCGCTCCCGCCTGCACCACGTCTGCGTTGATCAGGTCGGCGAGCGCGGGAAAGCGATCGATCTCCTCGAGGCTCTCCTGCACCAGGCGCTGGATCGTCTGCCGCAGGTTGACCGCCTGAGGCGCGTAGCGCGACTCGACCAGCTCCTCTTTGGTCTGCCATCCGAGCTCGAAGATCGATGGATAGAAGGCGAGTGCCGGCACCACCAGTCCCAGTGTCGCCATCGTCAGCCTGAACGCCTGTGAGGCGTGCCGGTATCGAGCCTTGAGGCGTGACGCGTAGATCGCCAGGACGATCGCGGCCGCAAGCGCGACGAGCAGCGGGAACGGGCGAGCGCCGGCCGCGCCCGCGGCGGTGCGCCACACGATCAAGGGCGCCGCCCAGAGCGCGACGAGCGCGATCCGGAAGCGCCAGTCGCCGCGCGGTACCGACCACCAGACGAGCGCCGCGCGAAGGATGCTGACGCCGCACGCGAGCGCCGTGGCGTGCCAGATGATGAGCCCCACCTGGAGCGCGAGGCGCGCGGCGTCGGCGTCGGTGTTCCACGGGTGAAGCGAGAAATGGAGCAGGTCGAGCGTGGTGTTGGCGACCGTGTCGCGCAGCATCCCGTAGTAGCCGAGGAGGAGCGCTGCGAGCAGGATGCCCGCCACGATCTGCGAGAGGCCGAACAGCACGGCGGATACGCCACCCGACACGGTTCGCCGGCGAT
This sequence comes from Candidatus Sulfopaludibacter sp. SbA3, assembly GCA_945876205.1. Taxonomy (GTDB): domain Bacteria; phylum Acidobacteriota; class Vicinamibacteria; order Vicinamibacterales; family UBA2999; genus CANNDT01. The sequence goes on along the minus strand of CAMCNL010000090.1, from coordinate 596 downwards.
GCCACTCGTGCACGCGCCATGCTTCAATCGCCCACATCAGCAGCGCGGCGAGACTCGCCGCGGTCGCTGCGCTCAGCAGGAAATCGACCGGCGAGGTCAGAAACGGGCGCAGGAGCGAGGAGGCGTAGGCCGCGGCGGAAAAGATCGCGGCGTCTGACCAGCCCGCAGGCGACGCCCGCGAGATCAGCAGGCGCGCGGCGACGATGGCGCCACCGGTGAGGAGAACCGCGGCGGCGTAGACCGCCGGTCGCATCGCGCGGTTGCGCCAGTCGAGCAGGGGTCCGCACAGCAGCACCAGCGTCAACGCCAGCGTGATGAGCGCGAGCGACCAGGTCGCCTGGCGCCACCGTTGGCGGCTTCCGCTCAGGTCAGCGGGATCGATGGTGGCCGTCAGCAGCGGCTTGCCGTCGGGCGCTACGACCGCGAAGGTCGACTCATCAGGGAGCGTGGCGGCGCCCTCGAAGCTGAGCTCGATCGAGACGGGCGCGAGCCGGCTGTCGAATCTGAAGGCATCGACGTCGGCGGCGCGGTTCGTGGGCGGCGGCGCCAGGGAACGTTCGGCGGCGATCGTGCCGACGCGGCGGCCGTTGGCCGCG
>CAMCNL010000089.1 GCA_945876205.1 Candidatus Sulfopaludibacter sp. SbA3 | reverse complement strand
GCACCCTTCAGGGTGCGCGGCATCTCGTAGGTGCGCGACATCTAGCGCGCGGTGGTTGCCAGCCAGGTCGCGAGGGCTGGCGACTGCCGCCGCGCGAGCGCGGCGCAGTTCTCGATCCGCTCGAGCGACTGCTGCAGCGTCCGTTCCGCCGAGGGCATGGGGTTCTTGATGAAGAACTGCCGGACCTCGGCGGCCTTTTCCGTCGAGCAGAACGCGCTCAACGCGCCGATGATCGTCGGGATCCCCTGGAACGTGCCGAGCTTCTGCGTGATGGTCGGCCAGTTGGTCTTCGTGAATGCCCACGCCGCATCACGTGACGACGGCCGGCCGAGCAGTCCGGCGATGAGCGTCCCGGTGTCCTGCGTTCGCACGGCGGGTGAGAGCGCGAATTCGAGCGTCCGCTTCACCAGCGCCGGATCGCGAAACGACGGCAGCGCGTTGAAGAAGCGGTAGTACTCCTCGGGGTCGCCGGCGAGCTTCGCGACTTGCGCGACGTACTGATCGTAGAGCGCCGCATCCGCCGAGACCGCGCCGACGCGCAGCACCGTCGGGGCGAGAGTCCCCGGGAGCGAATTGCGGTCGGCGATGTACTTCACCGCGAGATCGCGCGCGCGCGTCTGGTAGGTCGCATCGTTGCCGGTCATGCCCACCAGACCCAGCAATGTGCCGCGCCGGCTCTGGCGCTCATCGTTGTCGCCGGGTGCGCCGGGAAGGCCCAGCGCCTCGAGCGCCGGCCCGAATCGCTCACGAATCCATTCCTCGTAGCGCGGACGCTGCGCGGCAGGCACGACGTACTCGCCGGTCGTGGACAGCCGTCCGGCGATCGAGTCGGTCACGGCGGCGGTGTCATCGGTGGCGAGCGCGCCGGCGAGATCCAGGTAGACGCCGATGTCGTGGCGGCCCCCGCGCACCATCCACCATTCGTCGCCAAGCAGGCCGATACGCTCGACCGGCGTCAGCGCCGTGCGGGCCGTGCGCGCGAGCGTCCGAAGCGAATCGGGCTGGTAGTCGGAGAAGTAGTAGCCACGGCCGCCCGAGTTCGCGAAGACATTCGCGGCGCACCCTGTGAGCGCCACCTGTTGCTCGCGGCGGTCGATGATCTGGCACTGCTGCGGGCCATCAGGGAGCGGCGTGACGCAGGCGGGGAACGTCCACGTTTGCGCGGGAGGCGTCGGTCCAGGCGTGCCCATGAAGCGTCCCTGCGTCACGGTGATCGCGGTTGCATCACCGGCGCAGGTGGCGCGCAACGTCAGCACGGGCGCGCCCGGCTGTTCGACGAGGCTCCGCATGATGCGGTCAACGGGCTTGCCGGTGACCCGCGTAATTTCATTCCAGAAATCTTCGCCGGCGGCGTTCGAGTACGAATACTTCGTCAGGTACGACGACACTGCTTTCCGGAACTCCTCCGGCCCGGCGTACGACTCCAGCATCCGAAGCATCGAGGCGGTCTTTTCGTAGGCGATCGGGTCGAAGACCTCGTTGATTTCTTCGGGTGTCTCGACCTTCGTTCGAATTGCCCGCGTCGACTTCAGGGCGTCGAGGCTGAGTGCCGTCTGCGTATCGTCGGCGTCGTCCAGTTCGACCTTCCACTCGGGGCGCCAGGCGGCGAGCGGCTTGTTCGCCATCCAGGTCGCGAATCCTTCGTTGAGCCAGATGTCGTCCCACCACTTCATCGTCACGAGGTCGCCGAACCACATGTGCGCGATTTCATGGGAGATGACGCCCGCGACGTTCTTGCGGACGCCGAGCGAGGCGCGCTCGGGATCGACGAGCAGCAGGCGTTCGCGGAAGGTGATCGCCGCCGTGTTCTCCATGGCGCCCGCCGCGAAGTCGGGCACCGCGATGATGTCGAGCTTGCCGAATGGGTACTTGATGCCGGTATACGCGTTGAAGAACGACAACTGCTGCTGCGCGGCTTCGAGTGCAAAGCCGGTGAGCGCCTGCTTGTCAGGCGTCGAGCAGATGCGCACGGGCGTGCCGTCGGCCGCACCCTCGCGGCAGACGAAGTCGCCGACCACCATCGCGACCAGGTAGGTGGACATCTTCGGAGAGGGCGCAAACACGATCGTGTGTTTGCCGGCTTCGGGTCCCGGCGTGTCGGATACCTGCCTGCCATTGGAGATGGCCGTGTCGCCGTTGTCGATCATCAGGGTGATGTCAAACACCGCCTTATAGATCGGCTCGTCGAAGGAGGGAAAGGCGCGCCGCGCATCGGTGGCCTCCATCTGCGTCACCGCGTAACTCCGTCCGTTCGCCTTGCTCAGGTAGAAGCCACGGAGCTTGTCGTTGAGGATGCCGGTGAATGCGATCTGTATCGTCGCGGCGCCCGCGGGAATCGCCTGCGGCACCGTGAAGGTCGCGGTCTCGGCCTTCGCATCGAGCGTGACGCGGGCGGTCTGTGTCCTCCCGGCCGCGGCGATCGTCACCTCGCCAAACTCGATCTCCGCCGCGTGCAGCGTGATCGAACTCGACGCGGCCTTGAGCTCCACCTGGATCGTGTCGCGGCCTCTGAAGTTGTTCTTCGTCAGGTCAGGAGCGAACCACAGCGTGTAGCGGGAGGGGACGACGTTGCCGGGAAGGCGCTGCGCGGCGGCAGGACTGGCAAGGGTCAGCACCGCAAGCAGCACGACGAGCATTCTTCGCATGGCTAAACGCTACCAGAACTGCCGCGAGCCGTCGTCCCGTCCGTCCCTCGTGAGTGGCGTCTGGTCCCAATCCGATCGTCCACGGGGTCAGACCCCAGCAGACGGGGTCAGACCCCAGCAGTAGGCAAGGTTCTCGCAATAGGGATGGCCCAGCGCGTCGGAGGCTGATTTCAGGAACGATTTGCGCCTTCGGCGACGAGATGTGTGTCTGAAAGCTGTACGGTTCTGATTCGCGGTGTCGCGGATCGAGGAGGAGAGACGTGAGGAAGCTAGTGGGCCTGCTGGCGGTGGCCAGCCTGTGTGCGGCGTGCGGCGGTTCGAGTCCCGAGTCGGTGGCCGGGGAGCCTGGGGCGCCGGCGCCGACGGCGGCGGCCGGAACGACGGACGTCAGTCTCTTGGCTAAAGCGGCGGCCGCGGTTGGCATTCCGCAATACCGCGACGTCACGCTGCCGGCGGGCACGACGTTACGCCTCGAACTCCAGTCGGCCATCGCCTCTGACAGCAGCAACGTTGAAGACACGGTGCGCGCCTCGCTGCGCCAGCCGGTCAGCGTCGACGGCAATGCCGTGCTTCCGACGGGGACAGAGATCGTCGGCACCGTGACCAGCGTTGAACGAGCCGGACGCGTCAAGGGCCGCGCGAGGATTGCCTACCGCTTCGACTCCATCGACTACGGCGGCGAGCGCTATGACATCCACACCAACACGCTGTCGCACCAGGCGGAGGCGACAAAAGGGGAGGATGCCACCAAGATTGGAATCGGTGCTGGCGCCGGCGCGGCGATCGGCGCGCTTCTCGGCGGCGGCGACGGTGCGGCGAAAGGTGCCGCCATCGGCGGCGGCGCTGGCACGGGCGTCGTGCTGGCGACGCGCGGCAAGGAAGTTCGGCTCGGACCCGGTGCGGATGTGACGGCGCGCCTGACGGCGCCGCTCACCGTCCGCGTGAAGGTCAGCTAGCGGCGACGACTCTATTCTTGTTCTGCCACATTGTCCGCCGAGCCTTCGGCAGGTCCCTGAGCAGGTTGTGCAACGCCTCCTGCTCGGGGGCCACGTAGAACTGGTACGAATAGCGTTCCAGATCGGCGGGGGCTTCATTCGGGATCGTGGCGCCATGCGCGCCGCGCGAATTCAAGAATGCCAGCATCGTGTTGGGTCTGAACGGCACCGTGGCCGCCAGCTCACACGTCTGACCGTTGGCTTCCGGATAATACGTCTGCTTGCAGTTGGCCTCAGCTTCGCCGGGCACTCGAAAGATCTGTGTGCCGTGCGCTTCGCTGTCGCCGGGCCGCGCCAGGTACATCAAGCACGTCACGAGAGACCGCTTCGGGTCGCGATGCGGCGCCAGGTGATAGCCGGGCCGCCGCAGCATCAGGCGGCCTCCCGACGTTCGCCGCGGAAGCCGATTCGCTCGCTCGCGCGCTTCCGGTCCGAAGATCGTGTCGTAGTGGCCCTGCAACGGCTCGTGAAATTTGGCCAGCGCCGCCGGAAGGATCCCCTTGCCAGCCACCACGTCGTCCATGAAGTTCCACACGCGCATCGTCAGCGCCGGCGCGAACGTCAGTGGAAACGTGATGTTCTGCTTGATCCGATCCTCCTGTGAAAAGAAGACGGCGGGAGGAATGGCCTTCACCAGGAGGTCGTACACGTCATCCGGCAGGAGGCGATCGACGACGATGTAGTCGATGGGATCGGAGTGCATCACGGCGGTGGCGATGGCGTTGCGCACGTGCGCGAGCACGCGGCCTTCATCGAGCAGCCCCGGTAACGATTCGACCAGCTCGGCCTGCTCCTCATTGAGCTTCAGCATCAACTTCAATTGCGAGGACGCCTGACCGCCGAGATCGGCGCGCGCCGCGGTGTCTTCGAGCGAGGTCCGCAGTTGCTCGAGCTCGAGGGCAATCTTCTGAAGATCCTTGCGGAGCGGCTTCATCGCCTCGTCGATCTCGTGGCGCCAGCCCGCCCTCAGTCGATTGCCAATCCCGGTGCGCTTGATGAAGTCGAGCATGGTCTCAGTGTCCGTTGCGAGTACGAGTGACGGCGTCGAGCACGGCCGCCGCAGCCGTCGCCGCGTTCGCGCGATCGGTGAGAAAGGCCACCCGGTTGGGCCCCTCCGCTTCGACGCGAATCACGGTCAGTCCGTCCTTGAGCGGCGCGGCCTCGGCCAGTGCCACCGTCTGATCCCACCGCGAAAGCTCGGTCGCGGCTCTCGTCAGATGGTCCGGACGATTCAGGAACGTCCTCAGCGCGCCGTCGAAGGGCGCGGGCAAGCCGGCTGCGTTGCGCGAGATGGTTCGCGTGGCGCGCAGGACGCCGGTACGAGCGAGCCACGGCGATGCGTTGACGAGGCGGGTGGAGTTGGCGGCGGCCTGGCGTGGGGCGCCCGCCGGCGGATCGATCAGGACGAGTGCGGCAACCTGGTCTGGGAAACGTGACGCATAGAGCCTGGAGAAGGCGGCGCCCAATCCCTGTCCGGCGAGCACAAAGGGCGGATGTTCACCCGCGTGATCCAGCAGTGCGTTGAGGATCGGCGCAACGGCCGCGGGATCGTACGAGACATCACCAGTCTCGCTCCAGCCGAGGCCCGTGCGGTCGTAACTGCAGACCCGCGTCACCGTGGCGACGCGGGGCTGGACCCAGCCCCACGCCGCGGACATGCCGGCCGCGCCCGCTTCGAGGACGACGGTGGGTGAGCCTGCGCCGGAACAGGAGAGGTGCAACTGGTGGCCAATCGCATCCACCATCCGTCCCGGATGGCGGAACTTGCGCCGTTCGAGCGCGGTAGCCACGCCCTGGTAGGTGGCGCCGGCCAGCACGAGAAACACCAGGATCGCCGCGGTCATCACGAGCGTGCGGCGCACGCGGGTCAGCACCACTACGACTCGGTCTCCGCCAGGCCGTACTTTTCGATGCGGGAATACAACTGTGCCCGCGTCAGGCCCAGGAGCTTGGCCGCGCGTGTCTTGTTGTGCCTCGCCGCCGTCAACGCCTTCACCACCAGCGACCGTTCGATCGCTTCGAGGTTGACGCCGCCAGCCGGCAGCGGCGATTGCGGCGACTCCACGGATGTCGCAGGCGGCGTCCGCGGCGTCGTCACCGGCAGGTGTTCGCTGCGAATGTAGCCGCCGTCAGCGAGGATGACGGCGCGTTCGATGGCGTTGCGCAGTTCGCGGACGTTTCCGGGCCACGAGTAGGCGAGCAGGTGATCCCTCGCCTCGCGCGCAATGCCCGCCGCTGGACGTCCAACCGTCTCACCGATTTCCTCGAGGAAGGAATCCGCCAGGGCGGGGATGTCGTCGAGGCGGTCGCGCAGCGGCGGCAGCGCGATCTCGAAGACGCCGAGGCGATAGTACAAATCCTCGCGGAACTCGCCGCGGCGCATCGCGGCGTGAAGATCGCGATTGGTGGCGGCGATCACGCGGATGTCGGCATGCAGCACGCGCGTGCTGCCCAGCCGCTGAAACTCGCGCTCCTCGAGCACGCGCAGCAGCTTGGCCTGTACCGTCGGCGCCATCTCACCAACTTCGTCCAGGAACAGCACGCCGCCGCCGGCCTGTTCCATCCGTCCCGGCTTGGCGGCCACGGCGCCCGTGAATGCGCCGCGCTCGTGGCCGAAGAGCTCCGATTCGAGCAACTGGTCGGGGAGCGCTGCGCAGTTGATCGCCACAAACGGTCCGTGACCGCGGCGGGATCCGTGATGGATGAAGCGCGCGATGACTTCCTTGCCGGTACCCGATTCGCCGGTGAGCAGTACCGTCGTCTCGGTCTGCGCCACGCGCGCCGCGTGCGCGAGCACGTCCTTCCATAGCCGCGACTGGCCGACGACGCGGCGCCGGCCGGTTCGCGATTCGAGCTCGCGGGTGAGGGTGGCGACCTGCGCTTCGAGACGCGCCGCGGTCTCTCGGGCCGCGGCGTCACGCCGCGCGGCTTCGGCCAGGCGCTGATGCGAGAGCGCGAGCGCGAGGTGATCGGCCACGCTGCGGGCGAAGCCCAGATCCTCGTCGCTGAATTGCTCGGCCTGGCGCGACATGAAGAACAAGGACCCGAAGACTGCGTTCCCGAGCGGCATCGGCACGCGCAGCACCGAGCGCACGGCGAGCCGCCGGAAGATGGCGCCGCGCACGCTGCCGGGCGGAATCTCGGCGTCGATGTCGTGCACGACGTAGGAATCGCGGTGGAGCAGCGCGCGGTCTTCGTCGGTGAGCGCGATCGGTTCCCAGAAACCGGGATCGTCCATCTGCGCGCCGCTCAACGCGTAGACGCGAAACGATCGGCCGTCCTCGGCCCAGGAGGTGACCGCCAGCATGTCATGTGGCAGGCCGCCGCGAATGACGTCCGACACCTCCGCGAACACGTGACGGATGTCCAGCGATTCGGCCATCGTGTGCAGCAGGCGCTCGAGACTCTCAAGGCGCTCGCGCCGCAGCGATTCGGTGGTGCGCAGCGCTTCGTGTTGAAGGGCCAGTGCGAGGAGGTCGGCGACGCCTTCGATCAACACCTGATGCGCGTCGCCAAAGGCATCGGGCTCGCTCGACGTGCACCACAGGGCGCCGTGCACGCGGCCGCCGTGGCGCACGGTGCAGATCATGCGGGACCTGGCGTTCTCGTCGATCGGGGGCTGGGCGGCAGGACCATCCGCCCGCGCGATGCGGTGGCCCGTGACCTCGATTTCACCCGATGCCCGCACCACGTAGAGGACGATCGATTCGGCCCGATCGAGGCGAAGCACGTGGAGCCGCTCGAAGGGGATCTCGTCGCGCAGTACGGCCGCCAGCCGCGACATGACGTCGCTCAGTGTCGGCGCTTCCGCGATCAGGCGGGCGGACGCCAGCAGGACGGACAAGAAATCACCCTGGGGCATGGACGGAGCCACAAGTATAATCCCTGCCACAAGATGAGCGGTGTGCTGGGTGCGGGGCTTTCATGGGTGGATCTGCTGTTTCGGGGGCGTCCACGCGCGATCGCGACCGGTGTGATCAGCGGGGGAGGGACGCTGGCGCTGGTCGACCCCGGCCCGACCACCTGCCTCGAGACCCTCGATCTCGGACTCCAGAAACAGGGACTACGACTCGCCGACGTCACGCACCTGCTGCTCACGCACATCCATCTCGATCACGCCGCTGCCACCGGCACCATCGTCGGTCGCTACCCCAGGATCAAAGTGCTGGTGCACGAGCGCGGCGCGCCGCACATGGCGCATCCCGAGAAGTTGATCGAGAGCGCGACGCGGCTCTACGGCGAGAACATGGATCGCCTGTGGGGTGAGTTTGCGCCGGTCCCCGAGGAGAACCTGGTGGTGCTGCGTGGTGGGGAGCGCATCGAGGTGGGTGGTCGATCGTTCGACGTCGCCTACACGCCAGGCCACGCCTCACATCACGTCAGCTACTTTGATTCCATGAGCGGTGTGGCGTTTGTTGGGGACGTCGCCGGCGTCTGCATCGATGGTGGATACGTACTGCCGCCGACGCCGCCGCCGGACATCGATCTCGAGCTCTGGACGTCGAGCGCCGCGCGCATCGAGGCCTGGTCGCCCAGGACGCTCTTTCTCACCCACTTCGGACCGGTGAATGACGCGCGCCCGCACCTGCAGGCGCTGCTCGAGAATCTCAAGACCTTTGCGGGATTTGTCCGGACCTCGCTTGCCGAGGCGGGCACCGATGAAGAACGGGGCCAACGGTTTGCCGAGCAGATCATGCGCGAGTTTCGGCGCCAGATGACCGAGGCCCAGCTCGCGTCGTACAGAATCGCCGCGCCGCCAGAGCTCCTGTGGCTCGGCCTCGCGCGCTATTGGAGGAAGCGGTCCGCCTGACGCGGACCGTCATCTCTAGTTCGCGACCGCGAGGTTGTCCCGTTCGCGACCACTGGCGGCCGCGCGTCCGGGCTCGATCAGCAGCCGAAGCGCATATCCCTGAGGCGTCCCTGTCGCTGACTTATACGGTCCGACACGGTACACCGCCGAGAGCACCTTGCCCTGCTGCAGCACGGCCGGAAGGTCGCGACTGTCGCGCGAAGGACGCTCGATCTGGAAGTGCACCAGCCGGTAGAGCGGGATGGACGTCGGCGCCTGGCACTCGACCCACGCGTCCACGTCGCTCACATCGCGGGTCACGACCGACACAAATCGAAGCGTGCCGCTCGAGTCGCGCCAGGTCAGGCGGCCCGGAACGCGCACGTTGCGACGGTTGCCAATGCGCCGTTGACGAGCCGACGGAGTGGTGTTTGACGTTGCGACTGTTGAAATCACCTGAGCCCCCTGAGGATATGAAGGGTTTGTTGCGTACTTCATGATCCAATGTGCAGGCCCATGTCGCCAGTGTCATGATGCGGAATTGCGTTATCTCTAAGTCATTGAAAAGAAGAGCTTAAGCCAGCAAAGCTCTGCCAGTAGCCCGTGATAAATAGGATATTGGGTATCCAGTGGCATGTATACATGATTACTAGGTATCCGCGGCTGCGCCATCAAGTCCTAGCCGTCTCATCTTCAAATACAGCCCCCGGCGCGTGAGGCCGAGCACCCGGGCCGTCTCCGAGATGTTGTTGCGGGTGCGCTCCAGGGTTCCCACGATCATCTCGCGCTCGACCTGCTCGATGGCACTCGCAAGGTTCCCACCCGCCGCTCGGCCCGCCGCCATAAACGTCAGGGGACTCGAGCTCGTTGTCGGGGGCGGGGCCGACAGGTCGGCCGACAAGTGCTCCGGCGCAATCGCGCCGCCGGGTGCGCTCATCGCCACCGCCCGCTGGATCTCATTGCGAAGCTGCCGCACGTTGCCGGGCCACCAGTAGCGGGAGAAAAGGTCGAGGGTAGCCGAGCTCAGGACGACGTCGGGCTTGCCAAGCCGGTCGCAGGCATCGCGCAGGAAGAACGTGCTCAAGTGAGGAATTTCCTCGCGACGTTCGCGCAGCGGCGGAACGTGAATGCGGATCACGCTCAGCCGGTAATACAAGTCCTCGCGAAACTTGCCCTCGGCGACCCGTTGCTCGAGGTCCGCATTGGTGGCCGCCAGCACGCGGACGTCGACGCCCTGGGGCCTGGTCTCTCCAACCGGCATGACCTCGCCCTGTTCGAGGAAGCGAAGGAGCTTGGGCTGGATGTCGAGCGGCAGGTCGCCGATTTCGTCGAGAAACAACGTCCCGCCTGCCGCCGAGCGAATCAGTCCCTGCTGGTCCGTCACCGCGCCCGTGAAGCTGCCTCGACGATGGCCAAAGAGCTGACTGTCGGCGAGCTCCCGCGTTGTCGTCGTGCAGTTGTAGGGGAGAAACATCGAGGCGCGCCGCGGCGAGCCGACATGAATGGCCCGCGCCACCAGGTCTTTGCCGGTACCGCTTTCGCCCGTGATCAGCACCGTCCGGTTGTGTCCCTGCAGGCGCTGGATCTGGTCGGCGACGCGGTTCATCGCGGCGCTGGCGCAGATGAAGCCGGGAAGGAGCGGCTCGAGAGGCCGTTCGTTGGTCGGTTCCACCACCTGCGCGGGCCGCTCGCGGACGCCGCACAACTCGAAGCCCTGCCGCGCCACGGCCGCGAACATCCGCAGGCGACGCAGCGCCAGCTCGGTCAGCCGCTTGCCCGCGACGATGGTGCACGACCGGGCGCCGTCGTAGTCCTTGCCCAGCGTCTCGGTCAGCAGCAGGCCCTGGCCAAACTCGCGGCTGCCTTGCGACGCGGCACGCGCCAGCGATCGTGCGACCTCGCTATCGCATCCCGCGGCGGCGACGACGCGCACTTCACCTCCGGATGGCGACACGAAGATGACGGCCGCATCCGCTTCCATGGCTTCGAGCAGCGCCGTGGCGGTTTCACGCGCAAGCAGCTCTGGAAGGATGGCGGCTTCCACGAGTCTGCGCACAACGGCTTCGTCTGCATCCGTCGCCGGGACGACATCCTGCTCGGGCCCCTTCTGCGCGAGGATGGCGCGCGCCGCCGCAACCTCCGCGAGATCGCGCTCGGCGCCCAGCGTGCGGAAGACGGCGTTGGCCTGATCGAGATACCGCTCGGCGGCCGACCGCGTGCCGGCATTCGCCGCGAGGCGGCCCAGCGCCAGGTGGCTGATCGCCGCCTGGTATCGCTCGCCCAGGAGGTCGAACACGTTCGCGCTCTGCGCGAAGTCGTGGTGCGCGGCTGAGGATCGGTTCGACTGTTCGTGCACGGCGCCCCTGATGCGCAGAAATTCTCCCCACGTTCCGGGGGCGGTGCGCGGATCGAGGCGCGCTTCGCATCCCTCCAGCCGCTCTTCAGCCGTGGTGACGCGGCCCGCCGCCACCAGCGCTTCGCACCCGGCTAACTCGGCCTGGATGGCTTCGGCCGGAGGGATGCCGACAGTCTTGACGAGCTCTTCGGCCATCGAGATCGCTTCCTCGTAGGCGCCTCGCCTCACCGCGAGCTTGACCGCGAGCACCTTCAGCGACCACTCGTACCAGCGCATGGTCTGCGTGCCGTACGCACCGTAGGCGTCACTGGCCTGACGGAGGTACTCGCCGGCGCGTTCGTACGAGCCACGCATCAGGTGAATCTGCGCGAGGGTGTCGAAGACCGCGCCGGTGGTCTCCTGGAATTGCACGGGACTCCGCACTTCGAGCGTGCGTGTGAGGATCTGTTCCGCGCGCTCGAGGTCGCCAAGCTGGACGAAGATCTGGCCGAGCGTCGCGAGCGCGACGGCGAGACCGTGCCCCGATCCCAGCGTCTGGTGCAGCGTGACGCTGCGCTCCGCCAGCGCCAGTGCCTGGTCGTGGTGATGCCGCATCAGCGCGACGTTGGCCTGGTTGTGCACGATCCCGGCAAGCACGTCGTCGGCGTGGATGGTCATGGCCAGCCGCTCGCCCTGGCGCAGCGCCGACGTCGCTTCGTCGCAGCGCCCGGACTGCGCGAGGAGCACCGCCGACAGGGAGTGGACGAGTGCGAGGTGACGTCGATCGCCGGCGGCGTGCAGCGCCGAGGCGGCCTCGGTCAGATGTTCGCGGACGATGCCCGAGTCGCCGACCTGCTTGTAGCAGAGGGCCAGCTCGTAGTGCGCCAGGCCGATCGCTCTCGGCTCGTGCGCCAGCTCCGCGTGTTTCAGCGCACGTGCATGCAAGGCGATGGCGCGAGACTGCTCACCGCGCGCGAACGTAATACGTCCCTGCAGCCGCCACATCGTCGACAGCTGCGCGTCGGTGACCGGCTCGCGCATTGCGTCGGGAGGACGGCCCAGCGCCGCGGCGGCCTGGGTGAGGTCATCCTGCAGGAGCCAGGATTCGGTGAGGGCCGCGCGGACGGCGAGCTCGTCATCCCGGGCAAGCGATCCCGCCCTCAATAACGGAACCAGCGGCTGAGCCGCCTCCGCGCCACGGCCACGCTCGAGGGCGCCATTGGCGCGGCCGAGCGCGGATTGCACACTTCCGGTTGCCACGGGTGAGGCAGTATACAAAATATACAGCCGCCCGTGACCCCGAAAATGTGTCCTCTAGAAGCTGTTTAGCAGGTGATTTGTGACTTGCCGGAGCAAGGCCGCGTTGCGCGCGGGGAGATCGAGATGCAACGCGCGGCGACCTGCACGATCGAGGGACTGGAAGTCGCCGGCCGCTTGAGCCATCTCCAGGACACCGAAGGAATAGGGTTCGCCGGGGATGTCCAGGTCATCGGCCGCTGGGGCCGTCACCACGATAAACACGCCGGTGTTGGGACCGCCCTTGTGGAGTTGACCGGTGGAGTGGAGATAGCGCGGTCCATATCCAACCATGGTTGCGCAGCGCGTCCTCCTGGCGACCGCCGTGCGGAATTCGTCGAGCACCGCGGCGAACGGCGTATCATCCGGCGGCAGGTAGACGAGCAGGCCGAAGTAGTCGCCCGGCTTCAGCAGCCCGAGAAACGAGGTCGGTGAGCCTCCCGACAGTGCGTCCTGCGCCGCGTGAGACAGCGTGATGCGCGCGCCCTCGACTGCCGCATGGGGTTCGGGAACCGGGAGCCGGCCTTCCGACGTATAGGTAGTCAGCAATGCGCGGGTCGCGTCCTTCGCCTGCTGCACGTTCGGCTCATCGAACGGATTGATATCCAGCAGGAACCCGGCTGTGGCGGTTGCGACTTCCCATCTGAAAAATTCGGCCCCGAGCGCGAGCGTGTTCGGCATCGTCAGTGTGTCGACCGGCGCTCCCGTACTGCGCGCCCGCTCGATCACCTCGGCGGGTGCACCGGCGCCGCTCATCTCGATCGCGACGACCGCGCGATCGCTGCCGAAGGGAACGTCGAAGGACTCGCCGGCGATCGGGACGACGCCCTTGCCTTGCTTGCCGGTGCTCTCGGCGACGAGCTGCTCGACCCACAGACCGAACGGCTCGAGTGGTGCCGGCATCAGCAGCGTCAGCTTGTCGCGGCCTGAGCGCGTCGCCGCGGCCATCAGCGCGCCGAGCGCGAGTCCAGGGTTGGCCTTCGGATCGCTGTGGCGACACGCGTTGGCCATCTCGCGCGCCGAGGCGATGAGCGCGTCGACGTCGATGCCCATGAGAGCCGCCGGGACGAGGCCAAAGAAGGAGAGCGCCGAATATCTCCCGCCGATATCGGTCGGATTGATGAATACCTCGCGAAACCGCTCGTCTCGTGCGCGCTGGTGGAGCGCGGTGCCTTCGTCGGTGATGGCGATGAAGCGTGAGCCGACGTCGGTAACCCCCGCCGCGCGGATCCGCCGCTGCGCCTCGGCGGTCATGACGTTGGGCTCGATCGTCGAGCCTGACTTGCTGGCGAGCACGAACAGGGATGTCGCGGCCGACGCGAGCGCTTCGCGCACGGCGTCGGGATCGGTCGAATCGAGCACCCGGAAACGGGGGAATCCTGGCGCCACGCCAATCACGCGGCGGAGCACCTCGGGCGCCAGGCTCGAACCGCCCATCCCGAGCAGCACGATGTCGGTCAGGCCGTCGTTGCGCACGGCGCTGGCGACCTCACGCAGGCGAGGGAGATGCGGTGTGCCGAACTCGACGGCATCGAGCCAGCCCAGGCGGTTGGCGATCGATTTCCGTGCGGCGGGATCGTCGGGCCAGACGTCCAGGCGCCGCGACCACAAGGCATCTGCAAAGGCCGAGCGTGAGAGGCGGTTGAACGCCTGCTCGAGGCCGGCGGCGATTGTGGCGGGATTCATGGCGAAGGTCTTATAACATAGTGACTTTACGGCACATGGTCATTACATTTCGCGCGTTGTTGTGTGTGTCGGCGCTGGCGACAATTTCGTGCGCCCAGCCTGACGCCGCGTCGGATCGCATTCCGGCCGCTGAAACTCAGCGCGCCGTTCAGGCGGCCAAGCCGGCCGGACTCCCACGAATCGTGTTTCTCGGCGACAGCCTCACCGCCGGGTACGGGCTCGCGCGAGAGCAGTCCGTGCCCTCGCTCATTCAAGCGCGTCTCACCGCGGCGGATTACCGGTACGAGGTGATCAACGCCGGCGTCTCCGGAGACACCTCGGCGGGAGGGTTGAGCCGGCTCGACTGGTCGCTCGAGGGGGACGTCGACGTGCTCGTCATCGAGCTCGGGGCCAACGACGGCCTCCGCGGCCTTCCGGTGAAAGAGCTGAAGCGCAACCTCACCGAGATCATCACGCGCGCAAGACGGCGCGACATCACCGTGATCCTGACCGGAATGGAAGCGCCGCCCAATTACGGGGCGGCCTACACGAGCGAGTTCCGGCAGGTCTTTCCTGACCTGGCTCGTGAGCAGCAGGTCGTGTTCATCCCCTTCTATCTGGAAGGCGTTGCGGGCCATCCGACCCGGAACATCTCC
>CAMCNL010000088.1 GCA_945876205.1 Candidatus Sulfopaludibacter sp. SbA3 | reverse complement strand
TGCCGGTAGATCTTGTCGTAGAAGATCTTGTGCGCCCGCTGGAGCACGGGGAGTCCGCCGAGCTCCTCGTAGAGCGACAGTCCTTCCGTGGTCTTGGTCGCGCTCGCGACCGCATACTGTGCCGGCATCATGGCAGCGTGTCCCCCTTTGGCAATCGGCGCGCGGCGAAGGAACGTGAATTGGCGCGCTTGTTGAGAGCCCGCGACCAAGGTAGCATGCACGCATGAGCAAGCCCACTGTTGCCGACACGTTCTTCACCGCTGTGGACCTCGAGCCTGGTACCTATCGCTGGTGCGCGTGCGGCAACTCCAGGACCCAGCCCTTCTGCGACGAGTCGCACGTGGGCACCGAGTGGACGCCCGTGGAGTTTGTCGTGAAGGAAGCGAAGCGAGTGAAGCTGTGCATGTGCAAGCATACGCAGACGCCGCCCTATTGCGACAGCAGCCATAACACGCTCTAGATTGTCTTAATTAGTCGAAGCGATATACCGTCTCGTTCGACGCCACCACCATCTCGCCGTTTGGACCGAAAGCGACGCCGACCAGCGCGCTGCCTGACACGACGATCTCCGGGGGACGGTCCTCTGACGTAAACCGGTAGACCCCGCTCGCACCCGCGAGCGCGTCGACGACGTGCAGCGTGCCGTCTGGCGCGAAGGCCAGGCCCTGCGGACGGCCGAGGGGCGTCGAGAGCGTCGTGACTTCGCCATGCCGATCGATGCGGTGGACGTAGTCGTACGACCCGAGCGTCGGTCCGCTTACGAACAACTCTCCCGCGGGACTCATGGCGAGGTGGAATGCGGCGACGCTCGCGGGCAGGGTGGCAAAGGGCGCGGCCTGCGCGTCCTTGATGCGGAAGATCGTCCCGGATCGATCGCCCACGTACATCGCGCCGTCATCGCCAAACGCGATGCCGCACGCGACGCCCAGGTCGGCCGCCACCTGCTCGCACGTACCGTCCTCGTCGATCCTGTAGACGGCGCCGTCGAAGCGGCTCGAGACGTACAGCAGGCCGTTGGGGCCGAATGCCATTGACGTGGCGTTCACGATCCCCGAGACAAATGGCTCGCGCGTGCCGCTGGGCGTCACGCGGAACACCGACACCGGCGCTTCCTGTCCACGCGCCCCGCTGTAGGTCACATACAGGTTGCCGTGCGTGTCGTAGATGGGATTGTCGACCTGGTGGAGTCCCGTGGCCCATTCGCCGCCGATCGTCACGTAGGTTTCGCCCGGCACGCCGGCGATTCGAATCGGTGCCGGTCCGGCATCGACATCACCGGGGATGGTGAAGACCACGCGATGCGACGAGGCAAACGCCACGCGCGCCGGGGCGTCGCCCACGGTAATGGTCGAGAGGCTCTCTACTGGAAATCCGGACCCGTGGATGGTGACGCGACCGCCTGCCACCGCGCGTACGGGACTAATCGCGGTGACGGATGGGTAGCTGCTCATGTAGGTCAACGGTCAATTATGACCTCTGACTCTGACCTTGGCCGTTGGCCTCTCAGGTATCGTCGTCGAGCTCGACGTTCCAGTACAGGTAGTCGCGCCAGCTCTCGGGGGCGTCGCGAAGCCCGATCGTGATCCGCATCGCGGGCGCCGAATCGGGCCGGCGCGGCGTGCGCTGCAGCCGCATGCGGGCCTCGACCGGCGTGCGTCCGCCCTTCCTGCGGTTGCAGGTGACGCAGCAGGTGACGATGTTCTCCCAGTCTTTGCGGCCGCCCTGCGCCACGGGCACGACGTGGTCGAACGTCAGCTCGGACGTGGGTAAAGTCTCGCTGCAGTACTGGCAGGTGTGATTGTCGCGCGCGTAGATGTTCGCCCGGGAGAACGGCACGTAGTCGAACCGGCGCTTGATCCTGACGAAGCGGAGCAGGCGGATGACCGAGGGCAGCTTGAAGCTGACAGACACCGCCCTTATCTCGCGGTCGTGGACCGCGATCACCTCAACCTTCCCCTGGCACCAGAGCGTAATCGCCTTTTGCCAGTTGACGACTTTGAGGGGCTCGTACGACGCGTTGAGTAGGAGCGTCTGCTCCATGGTCGTGATCATGATGCCGGAGGGGTGACTGAGCTGTCAAGAGTTTGGGGACACCGAAGACTAGTGTTACCAGACAGTTACGCCGATAATTCCGGCGTGATGAACGTGGCGGTTGTCCTGTTCGCGGCGATCCTGGCCGGCGCCTGCGCCACCAGGGGCAGCAGCGGCCGAGCTGTGCCCCGGCCCTTTCCTGGCGCGGCCCTGCCCCCCGGCGCAACGGAGCGCGCGCCCGAGCGCGCCGAAGGCACGGCTCCTCCTCCTGGATTACCCGCCCTCATCTCAACAGCCCTGAGCGTCCGCGGCATTCCTTATCGCAACGGCGGGTCCGATCCATCGGGATTCGATTGCAGCGGGTTCGTGCAGTACGTCTACGCGATGTTCGGCACGGGGCTCCCGCGCGAAGTGCATAGCCAGTATCGGGTGGGCCGCGAGATCGATCGGAAAGAGGTGAAGGCGGGCGATCTCGTGTTCTTCGAAACGATCAGCCGCGGCGCGTCGCACGTGGGCCTGGCGATCGGCGCTGACGAGTTCGTCCACGCGCCAAGCTCGCGCGGCGTCGTCCGCGTCGAGAAGCTGACCGGGTCCTACTGGGCGAGCCGCTTCGTCGGCGCCCGCCGCGTCGAAGAACCCAACCTCCGCTCCTCCAAATAAAAAAAGGGCGGGCCCTCATGGGCCCGCCCCTTCCTGGTTCCGAGTTCGCTGATTCCCGAGGCCTGAGTTATTCGGTGACGATCGTGAGATGACTCGCGGTGTTCGGGAACGGCGTGTACTCCGCCGTGCGCCCGCTCTTGTCTTTCGCGGTCACCTTCACGCCGATGATCCCCGTCGGCGTGCCTGCCGGCACGATCCACTTCGCCGACCAGAGATTCGCGGTCAGGTTGCCCCGGCCCGCGCCGCGGTACCGCGCCGGGACGTCCTCGGTCTTGCCTGCGTAGGTCAGGTGGACGACGACTTCGGCGTCGGCCGCCGGCATCCCGGTGGTGCCGTCGATCACGGTGACCCGGAAGCCCACAGGCTCACCAACCTTGTACCGGTTCAGCGTGAAGCAGTTGCGCGGCTGATTGTTTCCTGAAAAGAGCGCCATGTCGGCGAAAATGGCGAGCTTGCCCGCGCCCTGCGCCGACGTCGGCTGCGCCGCGAACGCCAGAAGAATAGCGACCGAAGCGGTCAGCAAGAAGAAGGGTATGAGCTTTTTCATGTTGCAATACGGTAGTTGATTTCGTCGGAGGATGTCCAGATGGCGGACGAGAAGTTTGCAGTCGTAAAGACGGATGAGGAATGGCGGCAAATCCTCACACCAGAACAGTTTGCAGTGCTCCGCGGTCACGGCACCGAATACCCGGGCACGTGCGCGTTGCTCACTGAACATCGCGAGGGAACGTTTTCCTGCGTCGCCTGCGGACAGCCGCTCTTCGTGGCCGGTCGGAAGTTTGAAAGCGGAACGGGATGGCCGAGTTTTTTTGCCCCGCTTGAAGGATCGGTCGGGACGACCACGGATCGGAGTCTCGGGATGAAGCGTGTCGAGGTCCACTGCAGCAAGTGCGGCGGGCACCTGGGCCACGTCTTCGACGATGGGCCGCCGCCCACGGGACTCCGCTACTGCATCAACGGGGTCGCGCTGAAGTTCGAACCGCGGTGATCAGGCGGCGCGGTAGGCGCCCTTGCGGATCAGCTGGCGCGACGTGTTGCGCAGGAACTCACGCATCACCAGGTCGTCTTCGTTGAAGTGCTTCATCACGCGCGGCACCTTGAGCGGCTCGATCCGGCAGTCGACGTCGGCGGGCGGCTCGGGCTGCGGACTGACCACTTCCGTATAGCGCTGCGGATACGACGGGTATCCGCGGAACGTCGTCCCGCAAATCCCACCGAAGCGCGTCTCCAGCTCCTCGAAGTTGTGCTGCAGGAAGTCGTAGGTCTCGGGACTCGGGTTGGTCGCCAGGTACTGCTGCACCATCTCGACGACGTTGGTGAAGAAGGTGTCGCCGTGGCAATTGGCGGAATAGGTGCCGTCCGCTTTTTCCATGCGGCGGATGCCGGGAGTCTGCGGATCGATGTGGTAGAGCTCGTGCACGATCGTGTCGAGCTTGCCCACCCAGTTCGGCTGATTCGGATAGTGCGCGTGCTTGCGGGTGCGCGACAGCACCTGGTCAGTAAAGCGCGGCAGCGTGAACGAGATCATGTAATCGATCGGCGCGGTGCCGACCTTGACCTCGGGCGACTTGGTCACGAACCACTCGGAGCGCCGCGTCAGCTTGCCCGTCTTGCGATCGCGCCAGAAGTAATAGCCGGGCTCGCTCGCGGGAAGGCAGATGCAATGGCAGGTCGCATAGGCCCCTTCCGCATTGGTCCGGCCGGAGCGCGCGAAGACCAGCACCTTGCTCATGTCGATGAATCCCAGCGTGGGCACGCGCGCCACGATGTCGGACATGAGCAGCGACAGACGCTCGATGTAATTGATCATTCCTCAACCACGCGGATAGGCACACGTGCGCCTCCGCGAGATCTCCAGGTCCGTTTTCAGTTGTTGTGGTCCGAGCCGAACCGATTATCGTGCGCCTGCTAAATAGGCGTCAAGCTGAAGCCCCAAGCTGAAGCCTCATCTCTCACCTCTGAACACAATCATCGGTACGTGGTGTACGGAACTGCACTGAGCAGTAAAAATTTAGTTGGCGGGCGGTTCTGTCGAGGGAAGCTCAGCAGGCGGCGGCAGCGGCTGAGCGGGCGATGCTTCAGCCGCAGGCGGCTCCTCGACCGCCGGCGCGAGCGACGGATCCGTCAGCGGCTCGGTCAGCGGTTCGCCGTCTTCGACGAGCTCCGGCTGCGGTACGGCGATCGGCACTGGTGCGGGCGGCGTCACGTCACCCATTCGACCGAGCACGATCCGCTGGCGGCGGAGCAAACGCTGCGTCGGACGCGCGGGATTGAGCACCCGCGGATTGATGATCGCACCAGCCAATAACGCGGCCTGCTCGCGGCTGAGCGAAGACGCCGGCTGGCGGAAGTAGGTGCGCGCCGCAGCCTCGGCGCCCCAGATCCCGTCACCCCACTCGATCACATTCAGGTAGATCTCGAAGATGCGCGCCTTCGGCAGCGCCGCCTCGAGACGACGCGCGATGATCAGCTCGCGGAGCTTGCGCAGCGGGTTGCGCGACGGAGAGAGATAGAGATTCTTCGCGAGCTGCTGCGTGATGGTGCTCGCGCCGCGCACGGCCCTCCCCTGCTCCCAGTTGACGCGAATCGATTCCTGGAGCTGTTCGACGTCCACGCCCTCGTGATCCCAGAACGCGCTGTCTTCGGCGACCAGCACCGCGCGCTTCAGGTTCTGCGAGATGCGCGAGTACGGCACCCACCGGTGGACGTGACGTACCGTGCGTCCCTCTTTCGCGGCCTCGGCGGCCCGCAGCTCCATGAAGGCGGTCGTCGTCGGGTTGGTTTTCGCCAGGACGCGGACGTCCGGGAGGGTCAGGTACTCGTACGCGACGATCGCAAACCCGGCAGCCGCCAGGACGATTACCGCGCGCAGCAGGTTTTTGATAACTAACCCCTATCCCCTAACCACTATCCCCTAACCGCTATCCCCTAACCACTATCCCCTAACCACCGACCACTATTTTGATGCGAGTGCCGGGTTGCGGCTGCGAATTCGGCTCCGCGTGGTTCATCACCGCCAGCGTCGCCGCCTTGACCGCACCGCCGGAACGCTCGGCAATAGACTGCCACGTATCGCCGTTGCGCACCACGTAGAGATCGACGCGGTTGGGATGAATGTTCTCGGCTTCGGCCGGGGTCAGCCGCTTGAACGAGCGAATGCTCGACACAAACGCCGCGTCCGCCTGCTGAAACGTGTTCGGGGCGGTGAGGCCCGCCACCATGAACACGTTGCGCTCGTAGGCGATGTGCGCCGCCCTCATCGTCACGCTGCCGAGCCCTTCGATCTGGCCCTGGTAGGTGCCCACGAACGCCTCGAGGCCGTCGATGGTCGTGCGCTCACCCTGCAGGCCGCGGAAGCCGGCCATCGTCATCTGGTTGGTCGCCACCTCCTGCATCGTGCGGCCCTGCGGCTGCTCCACGAGCTCGAGCAGCATGTAGACCTCGGCGTTGGGCGCCTTCGCGACCACTTCGGATGGGCTGTTCTGCACCTCCCAGCCCGTCGGAAAATCGATGCGGAACTTGAGCGGCGGGTGAAAGAACGTGCTGCCGCGCGTGATGCCCTGTTCGGGACTGTCGCCGTACACCAGGCCGTCCACGCGTTGCAGCAGCGCGTCGCGGTCACGCTTGTATGCGCCGCCCGGCGCGGCTGCCTTGATCTGCTGCACCTGCGGCTGGATCTCTTTCACGCGCGAGAGCGGATCCGGGTGCGTCGACAACCAGTTCGGCACGCCCTTCTTCTCGCCTGCCGCTTCATCGAGCCGCCCGAGCGTCGAGAGCATCCCGGGTATGCCTGCGGGATCCCACCCGCCGGCCGCCTCGTACTTCGCGCCGAGCGAATCGGCCTGCAGCTCATCGCCGCGGCCGTACTTCAGAAACAACACGCCCAGCGCCGACGAAGCGACATCGCCCAGCGGCCGCGCCGCCGGCACGAAGATGCTCAGCGCCGCCAGGCCAATCGTGCCGCCGATGGATCGCGTGTACTGCTGCGCCGCGTGACGCGCGGTGACGTGGCCGATCTCATGACCGAGCACCCCCGCGAGCTCCGCTTCGTCGTCCAGAAACGGCAGGATGCCGCGCGTGATGTAGATATAGCCGCCGGGGAGCGCAAACGCGTTGACCGCCGGCTGATCGACGACAGCGAAGTGCCAGGGGAGGTTGGGGCGCTCCGACAGCTTGGCCAGACGCATCCCGATGTCGCTGACGTACTGCTGGAGCGCGGGATCGTTGTAAATCCCCATCTCCTTCTTCACCTGGAGGTCCTGCTCCTGGCCGATGGAGATCTCCTGCGCCTCGCTCATCAGTGAAATCTGGCGCTGACCAGTCGCGGGATTGGTCGCACAGGCGGCGGCCAACGCAATCGTGGCCGCGAGGACGACGGCGGGAAGTGGGCTGGGGTAGGAACGCAGTGTCATACAGCACCGCATGCAACCAATTGGCCGCGGATGATCTCCGCGGCCTCAGATGACACCGGACGCAGCGGCGGACGCGGTCGCCCGCCGGCAAACCCCATCAGTTCGAGCGCCGCCTTCAGCCCCGGCACGCCGTACCCGCCGCCCACCGAGCGCGCGAGCGGCATGATCCACCGTTGCAGCGCGTGCGCCTCAGCCAGGCGGCCGGCGCTCACGAGCGCCCGCATTTCGACGCACGCCTCGGGCATGATCGCGGCGACCGCGAGCACCGCGCCGTCGCATCCCGCCGCCAGCGCATGCACGAGCGTGGTAGCCGAGCCCGACAGCACGGCGAAGTCGTCCGGCGTGCGAGCGATGTACTCCGCAAGCCGCCCGATGTCGCCACCCGAATCCTTCATCCCCGGGATGTTCGGATGCACGCCAAGCCGCTCCACCGCCTCGGGCGACAGGTTCACGCCCGTGTACGGCGTCACGTTGTACAGCAGCACCGGCACCGGCGACGCGTCGGCAACCGCCGTGTAGTGCTGGACGAACACGTCCGTCGTCATTTGCGGCTTGAAGAAAGAGGGTGTGCGCACGAGCACGGCGTCCGCGCCGGCCGCGGCGGCGCGCTTGCTGGCGGCAATCGTCGCCCTGGTGGATTCGCGGCCGGTCCCGACGATCATTGGGCGGTTTCGCGGCATCGCCTCACGCGCGATCGCGATGATGCGATCGGATTCGTCGTCGTCGAGCTGTGGGGCTTCGCCGTTGGAGCCGAGGACGACCAGGCCGGTCAGCGACGTCTGCATCCAGCGCGCGATGTTGGCGCGCAGCCCCGCTTCGTCCAGCGTGTCATCCGGTCGAAAGGGTGTCGCGATCGGGGTGAAGATCCCTGCGAATCGCTTGGTCAAGGCTCCAATTGTACAGGTGCGCGGCCGACTCCTTGAACCGTCAGGTTCACCGCCAGCACGAGCAAGAAGATCGCCGCCGCGGGCGCCAGCATCCACGGCGCATCGCCCACCAGGGCCACGTTCGACGCCTCCTGCAGCATCGTCCCCCACGTCGGCACCGAGTCGGGAAAGCCGAGGCCGACGTACGAGAGGGTGGCTTCAGCCAGGATGAATGCGGGCAGGAGGAGCGTCGCCTGGACGACGAGGTAGCCGCGCGCCGCTGGCATCAGGTGCAGCAGGAGCAGCCGGGCGGGACCGGCGCCAAGCGCCACCCCCGCCATCGCATACTCGCGCTCGCGCTCCGAGGCGATGATCGCCCGCACGCCGCGCGCGACGATCGGCCAGCCCATGAGAGCGAAAATGCCCGTGAGCACGGCGAACACCGTGCTCGCCGGCAGCACGAGCGGCATCACCGCGCGCAGCGCCAGCGCCACGTAGATCGCCGGCAGCACGAGGATGAAATCCGAAAAGCGCGACAGCAGTTCGTCCACCAGGCCGCCGGCGTATCCCGCGATCCCGCCGACGATGGCGCCGATGAGCAAGGCGCCGATGGTGGAGAGCACGGCGAGCGCGAGCGAGGTGCGGGCGCCGTAGAGCAGACGAGCGAAGATGTCGCGTCCGAACGCATCCGCGCCGAGGATCAGCAGCGGGCCCTGCGTATCGTCAACCGACAGAAACCTGCCGCGGGTGAAGAGCTCCATCGGCACACGGACCGCTTCATCTTCTTCGAAGCGTCGCTCGAGACGGCTCACCAAACGAACCGGATGGATGTAGCCGACGTGCAGATCAGTCGGAGGCGCGTACAAGAGATCTGAGAAGACTTTGTCCGGTGAATTCGGCGCGAGCACCGGCGCCGCAATGGCCAGGAAGATCACCAACCCGAGCAGGGTGAGGCCCGCCTTCCTCATGATGCCTGTGCCTCGCGCACGCGCGGATCGGCCGCGGCGAGCAGCATGTCGGCAATCAGGCTCCCGATGGCGAGAAAGAGGGCGCCCATTGCCGCGCATCCGGCCACGAGATACACGTCGCGCGCACGCAGCGCTTCGTACATCAGGCGTCCGAGCCCCGGCCAGGCCGTGACGTACTCAACGACGAACGAACCCGAGAGCAAGGCGCCTATCGCCAGACCGTAGATCGCGCAGATCGGCCGGAGCGATGCGCGCCATGCGTGCCAGACGATGACGTCGTTGGCCGGCACGCCGCGCGCGACCGCGGCGAGCACGAACGGCTGGTTGATCGTCTCGGTCATCGACTGCGCCTGCAGGCGCTCGAAGGTGGCGGCCAGCGGCAAGGCGAGCGCCAGCGCCGGGAGCGGTAAGTGCAGCGCGACATCCGCCAGCCACGCCGACCACGAGAGATCGACCGCGTTGACCGAGGTCATGCCTCCCGCCGGAAACCAGCGCGTGCGCGACGCGATGAAGACGAGCAGGAGCGAGGTGAGGAGCGGAGGAATGGAGAGAAAC
The DNA here is from genome assembly GCA_945876205.1 of Candidatus Sulfopaludibacter sp. SbA3. Taxonomy (GTDB): domain Bacteria; phylum Acidobacteriota; class Vicinamibacteria; order Vicinamibacterales; family UBA2999; genus CANNDT01. The sequence continues at coordinate 4,910 of CAMCNL010000088.1, read as the reverse complement.
ACCAGCGACACGCCGCGAATCAGCGCCGACGCCGTGCCGCGGCGGCTGCCGGTGATGATGCCGAGCGGGATGCCGAGGAGTGTCGCTCCCACCAGCGCCACGACCGCCAACGTTGCCGTGTTGGCCGCAGCGCCGCGAATCAGCGCGCCGACCGGACGGTTGTAGAGAAACGAGCTGCCGAAGTCGAAGCGCGCCGCACGGGACATCCAGAGCGCCCACTGCGCGACCGGACCGCGATCGAGATCGAACTGCGCCCGCGTGCGCTCGACCTCCGCCGCCGAGGCAAACGCGCCAAGCTGCGCCGTAACATCACCCGGCGCCAGGCGCGTCAGAAAGAGCGCCGCCGACGACACCGCAAAGACCAGGAAGATCGCGAAAAAGAGCCGCCGGACCAGAAATCGCGCCATTAAGGCGTGACGCTCAAACTATCCGCGTTCCACAACACCGGCGGCCGCTGCACCGACGGGACGACGCCCTGGAGGCGCGCGTTGTAGGCGTAGTACATCCGCGGCGCGGCAAAGTAGAGCACCGGCACATTCTCGGCGAAGATCTTCTGCACCGCCTCGAACTGCATCTTCCGCCGATCCGGATCGATCGACGAAGCCTGCTCGAGCATCAGCGTGTCGATGCGCCGCTCCCAGTCGGTGGCCGGCGACTTCCCCTCCAGGTTCCACAGGTGCGTGGAGCCCGAGCTGAGCCAGAAATCCATGTTGCCTGCCGGATCGAGATCCGTGAAGAGCGGACGCATGTAGATCGCGTCATAGTCGCACGCCATCAGCCGCTTCAGCATCGCCCCGAATTCGAGCGGCGCGATGTCGAGCGTGACGCCGACCGCCTTGGCCGCATCCCGCAGCACCACCGTGCCGCGATCGTAGGAGCCGATGCCGCGCTGCGTGATCACGGTGAACTTCGCCTCGGTGCCGCTGGCGTCCTCGACGGTGCCGTTGGCGTTGCGGTCTTCGAGGCCGATGCTCTTGAGGATCTCCTTGGCTTTGTCGACGTTGTGCGGATAGCGCGGGATGTCGGGCCAGAACCACACCTTGTTACCCGGCGTGATCGGTCCCCAGATCGGCACCGCCGCGCCGAGGAACACCGTTTCGGCAAACGCTTCCCGATCCACCGCGTAGGAGAGCGCCTGGCGAAACTCCGGTTTCTGCACGAAGGCAAAGCGCTTGTCGCCCTTCTTCGCGTCGGGCTTGAGGCAGAACCAGAAGGCGTCGGCGTCGGGCGCGACGCCCAGCTCGATCACCTTCAGGCGCCCTTCTTCTTCGCCGCGGCGCGCGGCTACGTAATCCTCGGAGCGCAGTTCTGTATAAGTAAGGTCAGTCGAGCCCGCCTGCAGGCGCAGCAGCTCGGCGTTCTGCTCGGGCACCATCTCGAGGACGAGGCGATCGAGGTACGGCAGCGCCTGGCCGTCGGCCGCCTTGCGCCAGTAGCGCGGGTTGCGATCGAGCACGAGGCGCTGCCCCGGCAGGTACTCGCGCAGGACGAAGGCGCCCGTGCCGACGATCTCGGTGAGCGGGGTCTTCGATTCCCAGGCGGTGGCGAGCGTCCCGGCGTCGAGCGCCGCTTCGAGCTTGTGCTTCGGCAGGATCGTCAGGCTGTTGAGCAGGCCGACGCCGGGCCCCGACGGCCCCGCGTAGGTGAAGACGACCGTCTGCGGATCCGGGGCGGCGGCGCGAATCGGCTGCCCGCCTACCCTGAGCGCGCTGGCGATCGGGCTTTCGACCTTCGGGTCGAACACCGCGCGCAGCGAGAAGAGGACGTCGGCCGACGTGAACGGCGTCCCGTCAGACCAGGTGACGCCCGGGCGCAGGTGAAAGGTGTGCGTGCGGCCGTCGGCGCTCGACTCCCACTTCTCCGCCAGCCATGGTTCGAGCTCGAAGGAGTTGCGGTTGATCCGGACCAGGCGCCCCTGCGTCAGCTCGCTGATCAGGACGGAGGTGAGGTCGCTCGCCACGAAGCGGTTGAACGAGCGCGGCTCGCCGCGCACCGAGGCGACCACCTGTCCGCCTCGTCGCGCTGTCGCCGGCGCAGACGCCGGCCCGGAGTCGCCGCTCGACTGCCAATAGATGACGAGGCCGCCCACGAGCAGCAGCGCCGTCACGAAAATTCCCGCAATTGGAAAACGTTTCGCGTTCACTTCTTGTTGCCCCGGCCAACTTCTTGACCGCCCCCAAAAGGTGCGTGCAGATTTCAACACATTGCGTGCAGAACGGCCACAAGCATCGCGCGCGCACACGTCCGGCGGCTAAGCCGCTGCCCCAGCTGTCAATAATCGACCTCCGTGTGCCGATCCGCAACACGCGGGATAACCGCTTTCTCCGCAACGGTTTAGATCCTTCGAGACTCGACGCGCCGGAGCGTGGCACCAAGTCTGCCAGTGGGTGGCGCCGAGGGGAGGGTCAACGTGTCTAGTCAGACCCAACACACCGATCGCGGAGAAGGGGAGATAGGCGAACCGCGTCTTGGCCGAAGTGTCTCGATCGACCAGGCCGCGCAGTTGCTCAGCGTCTCCCGGCGCACGATCTACAACCGCATTCGCGACGGCCGTCTGCACACCATCCGCACGCTGGGTGGTTCACAGAGGGTCCTCGTAGAATCGCTCTACGACCTCGGCTTCAGGCCGCAGGCGTTTTCGACCTCGGCGTCAGCCGCCACGTTCAGCGTGCGGCCCTCGCAGAGGAACTAGGTACCGAACCCAGGGCTTCAGAGGATTCCCATGACGATCCCGCAGCGAGCCGTAGTCCTCTGCCTCGTCACCACGGTGGCGCTGCTGCTCTCATATGACGACGCGGCGGCGCAATCACGCCGTCGCGCCCGTCTCTCCGCAGACATTCACGACCGGCTTCGCGCCGGCGACCCGACCGACTCCAGCGTCATCGTCACCGGCACCCAGGCGAGGGTGGATGCGATTGCCGCGCGGCACGGCCTGCGGGTCCGAAAGCGCCTCGAGACCGGTGCGGTGTTGGACGTGCCGGCCGGGCGGCTGGCGCAGGTCGCCGATGATACGGATCTCGACCAGGTGTCGGGCAATTACCAGTTGCACGCCGACATGGCGGTCACCGTGCAGTCGATTGGCGCCGACCAGGTGTGGCCCCGCTTGCGCGAGAACGGGAACCGGAACGGCAACGGAAACGGCCGTGACGGCTATACCGGCGAGGGGATTGTCGTAGCGGTGCTCGACAGCGGCATCGCGGCGGTGCCCGAGTTGAAGGGGCGCATCCTCGCCAACCTTGACTTTACTAATCCCCGCGGTAAGGCCCTCGACGAACAGGGCCACGGCACGCACGTGGCGGGGATCATTGCGGCCTCCGGCAAGAACATGCGAGGCGTGGCGCCGGGCGTCAGCCTCCTTAACCTGAAAGTGCTCGACGCCCACGGCGTCGGCACCGCGGGCGACGTCGTCGAGGCGATCGACTGGGCGGTGGCGCATCGCCGGCAGTACAAGATTCGCGTGCTCAACCTCTCGCTGGGCGGGCCGGTGTTGCAGTCGTATCAGGACGATCCGATCGACCAGGCGGTGGAGCGCGCATATCGCGCCGGTCTGGTGGTGGTGGCGTCGGCGGGCAATTACGGCAAGCTGGCCGACGGCCGGCAGGTGCTCGGCGGGATCAGCGTCCCGGGCAACTCGCCGTTTGCGATCACCGTCGGCGCGCTCAACACCAAGCAGACGGTCTGGCGCGGAGACGACGAGATTGCGACTTACAGCTCGAAAGGGCTGACGCACCTCGATCACCTGTTGAAGCCGGATTTGGCAGCGCCGGGCAACCGCATCCGCGGGCTGCTGGTGCCCGGGTCGACGCTGGCGAAGGAGCATCCCGAGCTGATCGTGCGCGAGGGCAAAGACCTGCGCCTGGAGCTCTCGGGCGCGAGCATGGCGACGGCGGCCGCCTCTGGCGCCGCGGCGCTGGTGCTCGAGTCACGCGGAAAGCTGTCGAACGAGGCGGTGCGACACCTGCTGCAGTCAACCGCAAGCAAGGTGCTGCACGCCGGGCTGCTGCAAGCCGGCGCCGGAAGCCTGAACGTCGCCGCGGCGATTGGCCTGATCGACGGAGACGACGAAGAGGGCCCAATCGTCATCGGCGGCCAGCCAACCGAAGCTGCACATTACGCGTTCTGCACGGCCGCGACGTGCGCGCAAGGCACCACACGGGCGGACGGGATCATCTGGTCCGACGGGATCATCTGGTCCGATGGGATCGTCTGGTCCGATGGGATCATCTGGTCCGATGGGATCATCTGGTCCGACGGGATCATCTGGTCTGACGGCATCATCTGGTCCGACGGCATCATCTGGTCCGACGGCATCATTTGGTCGGACTAACCACTCTGGTTCCAAAGGTCGCGACACTAAGGGGGAAAAGATGCAGTACGTAATCATCTGGGGCGACTAACCGATAACACGAACACAATCTGCTTGTTCGCATGACCCAGTCAATTCGCGAACTCTCGTTGCGGGCCCGTGTGTACGTGATGGCGGTCATCGCCGTCGGAATACTCACTATCGCGCTCGCGGCGAACTCCCTCCTGCATCAACCGGTCCGCTCGGACTGGCTGATACTCGCTGGACTGACCTTTCTCACGGGCTCGTTCAGCATCAAAGTCCCTTCGGTCAGCGCGCGTATCTCGGTTTCGGAGGCATTCGTCTTCGCCGCGGTTCTGCTATTTGGACCGAATGTAGCAACGCTAATCGTCGCTCTTGACACGTTTATTCTCACGAGCTGGCTGCGCAGCCCGAACCGTTCGACACTCCGCGCTTGGAGATGTCCCAGTAGCTGTTGAAAATTGAAAGCGGCGGCTCCTCACTGCTCGTGATACACGAGTGGTGTCTAAGCCCGAGGCGCAAGCCTCACAAGAAGGAGCCGCCATGAAGAAGTCTTGCACAGTCGTACGGCCGCACCAACCCG
>CAMCNL010000087.1 GCA_945876205.1 Candidatus Sulfopaludibacter sp. SbA3 | reverse complement strand
AGACCGTCCAGGTCATGCGGTGGCCCTCCCGGCTGACTGACGTCCCATCATCCAGATCAAGCCTCGCGACAGGCCATTGACGATGAGCGTGATGATGAAGAGCACCAGGCCGATCTCGACCAGCGCGGAGAGATAGAGCTCGTCGCCCGCCTCGGTAAACTCGTTGGCGATCACCGCCGCCATCGTGTACTGCGGCGCGAACAGCGACGCCGACACCTGCGGGTTGTTCCCGATCACCATCGTCACTGCCATCGTCTCGCCAAGTGCCCGGCCGAACCCGAGCATGACGGAGCCGACGATGCCGGTGCGCGCGAAGAACATGGCGGCGCGAATCGCCTCGAAGCGCGTGGCGCCGAGGGCGTAGGCCGCTTCACGCTGGGCCTGCGGCACCGTCTTCAGCACTTCGCGCGCCACCGAGGAGCTGAACGGAATCACCATCACGGAGAGGATGAGCGCGGCAGCCAGCATGCCGACGCCGAGCGGGGGACCCGAGAAGAGCGGGAAATCACTGAACGGACCGAGCTTGACCTCGAGCGCCCGGACGACCGGAACGAGCACGAAGATGCCCCAGAGCCCGTAAACGATTGACGGGATTGCCGCCAGCAGCTCGGTCAGGAACATCAGCGGGCCGCGGAGCCGTGCCGGGCTGAGCTCGGAGATGAACACCGCGATGCCGAGCGCAATCGGCGTCGAAATGATGAGGGCGAGAATCGAGGAATAAAGCGTGCCCCAGATAAAGAGCAGCGCCCCGAACTCGCCGGCTACCGGATCCCAGCGGCTGGTCGTCCAGAACTGGAGGCCGAATTTCTGAATCGACAGCCACGACTGGCGCGAGAGCTCGAATCCGATCGCGAGTACGAGCACGGCGAGGGCCAGTGCAAACGCACCGGTCGCCAGCCGAAACGCAAGCTCGCGTGAGCGCATACAGGGTCCGATCCGCGGCTACGAGACTTTGATCTTCTTCAGCGCCGCGGTCTCCAGCGTCACCACCGGTGCCGGCAGCGGAGCGTATCCGAGCTCGGTGGCGAACTTCTGGCCGTCGGTCAGGGCCCAGCTCATGAAATCGACCATCGCCTTGCTACGGGCCGTATCCTTCGGCATCTCGTAGAGCAACATCCAGGTGAAGGAGGAGATCGGGTACACGCCCTCGCCTTCGGCGTTGGTGATTGACACACGGAAGTCAGCGGGCATGTTGGCCGTCGCGGCCGCGGCAGCCTTGGTGACCGCCTCGGGCGACGCCTTGATGAATTCGCCGTTGGCATTCTGCACCGCGGCAAACGGCAGCTTATTCTGCAGGGCGTAGATCAACTCGACATATCCAATCGAGCCGGGCATCTGCGACACCAGGCCGGCCACGCCTTCGTTGCCTTTCCCGCCGACACCGACCGGCCACATCACCGACGTATTCACGCCGACCTTGCTCTTGAACTCGGGGGAGACCTTCGCGAGGTAGTCGACGAAGATGAATGTGGTGCCCGACCCGTCGGAGCGGTGGACGACCGTCACATCGCTCGGGGGGAGCTTCACGCCCGGATTCAGCTTCGCGATCGCGGGGTCATTCCACTTCTTGACCTTGCCGAGGTAGATGTCCGCGATGACGGCGCCGCTCAATTTCAGATCGGCACCCGCGCCGGCCACGTTGTAGACGGGAACGACGGCCCCGAGCACCGTCGGCAGGTGCACGATCGGCCCCGGTGCCATCTTCAACTGTTCGTCGGTCATCGGGCCGTCGGTGGCGCCAAAGAACACCGTTTCCGCGATCACCTGCCGGATGCCGCCGCCGGATCCAATCGACTGATAGTTGATGGCGATCTCCGGATGAATCTTGTTGTACTCAGAAAACCACTTCGAATAGATGGGGTTGGGAAACGTCGCTCCCGCGCCGGTGATTTCGATGCGTTGTCCGGTCGCGGCGGTCTCGCCGGATGGCGGCGTGGTGTTGCCGCCGCAGGCGGAAATCGTGAGCGCCGCGAGCGTCAGGGCGAGGAGCGCAAAACGGGACTTGAGCATGTGTCCACGCTAGCGGACAGGAATTTCGCGACGGTTTCCGCCATGTAAATTCCGTGTTACGAAGCCACGGTAGCCTGACGGGACTTGGACGCGGCCGCCTCGAGCGTCACGGGCTTCTTCATGACTTGTTCGAAGGGCTTGAGATGCCGGTTCGTCGCCCAGATCTCGAGCTCAGCGTCGCCGGACGTTCTTACCTGAACCGTCACCGCCTCACCCCGGTCGTGCACCTCGAGCGCGGAGATGACCTGTGCGTGGCTGCGGTCGAGGCTTTCGGCGACGCGGAGCATGGAGGCGAGCGTGCGCACCGCCTGCCGCAGAGGCCGGGGCAGCCCGGCGTACTCCTCGTGCGACCGTTTCGGCGTGCCGCGGCGGTGGTAGCGCGCCACCAGCGCGATGACCTCGATTTCCTCTGGCTCGAACCCGCGAAGATCGCCGTTCTTGATCAGGTAGTAGGAGTGCCGGTGGTGGCGCTCATAGCTGATGTGCACACCGAGGTCGTGCATCAGCGACGCGTATTCGAGCCACTCGCGCTGGCGGTCGGTGAGCTGGTGCACCGCGCGCGTCTGGTCGAACAGGGCGAGGGCGAGCCGCGCGACCTGCTGCGCGTGCGCCGCGTAGTAGTGGCAGCGCTCGGCCAGCTCGATCGTGCTGCGGCGCCGCACGTCTGGGATGCTGTCGACCTGCGCGATCTGCCGCTTGTTGCGCCGGACGTAATCGAGGATCAGCCCCTCGCGCAGCGCCAGGTCGCACAGCGTGAGCTCCTCGGCGCCGAGGCGGCGAAGAATCGTATCCATCAGCACCGCGCCTGACACGACGAGGTCGGCGCGCCTCGGATCCATGCCCGGGATCAGGAGCCGTCCTTCGAGGTTGACGTCCACGACCTGCTTGCGCAGCCGGCGAAACTGCTTCGCCGAGATCCGCAGGTTGCGCAGTTCTCGCGGTGGGGCGCCGCGGGCGGCGGTCGCCGCCAGGGCGCCCAGGCTGAGGATGGTTCCCGACGTGCCAATCACGCGATCGAAACCGATCGAGGCGATCTGCTCGCAGTGCCGATCGATCTCTTCGTCGATGTGCTTGACCAGTCGGCGCTCGTCGCGCTCCGACAACGGATCGGTCCGGACGAACCGCTGGGTGAGGCGGATGACCCCCAGCTTGAAGCTCCTGGCGAGTTGAATCGATGTGCCCGTGCCCAGGGTGATCTCGACGCTGCCGCCGCCGACGTCGATGACCACGGCGCGGCCGCTGCCGACGTCCACGCCGTAGACCGCCGCCTGGTGGATGAGCCGTGCTTCCTCGACGCCGGTAATGACCAGCGGCCGGATGCCCGTCTCGCGCTCGATCCGGGCCAGGAACGCGCCGCCATTCACCGCTTCCCGCGTGGCGCTGGTCGCGACCGCGAGAATCTCATCCACACCGTGGGACACGGCAAGGCGCTTGAAAGTGCCGAGTGCCTGCAGTGCGGCGGCCATTGCCTCAACCGTAAGAGACCGGCCGTCGAGGCCGCCGGCCCCGAGCCGCACCATGACCTTTTCGCGGTCGATAATCTCGAAGGAAAGGTCCGGCCTGACCCGGACGATGATCATGTGGAGAGAATTGGTGCCGATGTCGATCGCCGCCAGCCGCATCTAACGGCCCGCCTCAACAGGTGGAGCTTCCACTGCGCCCGGCTGTCTGACCGCGAGACCGCGGGCCGCGACAACGGAGCGGCCTGCCGCTTCCTTCGAAGTACGCACCATGAATGGGTATAGTAGGTCGTCAGCTATGAAACGCACCACGCCCTCGGAATTGCTCATCCGGCAGCGGCTCACGGCCGTGACGCGCGGAATGCCCGGTGCCAGGAAGGGCGACGTGGTTTCGTTGCATCAGACGCGGGTCGCCACGCGGCGCCTGCGCGAGGCGTTGCCGCTGGTGACCTCGGGGTCACGGGGACGAAAGCTCGAGAAGAGTGTCAGGCGTTTGACCCAGGCGCTGGGGCCTGTTCGCGAGCTCGACGTCGCCCTGCTGACGCTCGACGAGTTCGAGCATCTCGAGGGTGTGCCGCGCCAGGCCATCGTCAAGCTCCGCCATGTCGTCAGCGAGGAGCGCCGGCTTCTGCATGAGGAGATGTGCCGCCGCCTCGGCAAGATCGACCTCGAAAAGCTTCACACAAATGCCGTCGCCGCCGCACGGAAGATGAAGGCACCCAAAGGGGGCGGCTTTCGAGATCCCAAGCGCCTGGCGGCTGCGGATCAGCGCTCTGCGCGTCGCGCCCTGAACCTGCGCGTGGCGATCGAAAACGCGTCGAGCATCTACCTGCCCGATCGCCTCCACCAGGTGCGTATCGCGGTCAAGAAGCTGCGCTACGGAATGGAGATCGCGCGCGAGCTTCGCCGGTCGCAGGCCACGGCCCGCCTTCGCACACTGAAGGACGCACAGGACCTGCTCGGACGCATGCACGACCTCGAAATCCTCATTGCACGGACGCGGGCGGTGCAGGGCGCGTCGAGCGCTCCGAACCTTCGCGTGTCGGCGCACCTCGACAAGCTGGTGCGCCGCCTGGAAAACGAATGCCGCCAGCTCCATGGTCAGTACATGGCGTCGCGGAACAAGCTGCTCGCGATTTGTGATCACGTGGAGCACATGGCTCAACGTCAGAGCGGCACGGCGTCGGCAGCATAGTGGCGGGTCCGACCGAGCTGTACCTCATTCGTCACGCCATCGCCGCCGAACGGGGCGCGGACTGGCCCGACGACGATAAGCGTCCGCTGACCGAGCGGGGCATCGCCCGCTTCAAGGACTGCGTGAAGGGTCTGGCGTGGCTCGATGCCACGGTCGACGAGGTGTTCACCAGTCCGCTCGTTCGCGCCAGGCAGACGGCGGAGATCCTCGCCGCCGCGATGCCTGGCAAGCCACCCGTCAAGGTGCTCGATGCGCTGGCTCCCGGACATACGCCGACGTCGCTCCTTGCCGCCCTCAACAAGGTGGCGCGCCGCCGGCGGATTGCGCTCGTCGGGCACGAGCCCGATCTTGGAGAGCTTGCCGCGCATCTGATCGGGGCTGGCCGCGCGATGCCGTTCAAGAAGGGCGGAGCGTGCCGCATCGACGTCGAGAGCCTGGCGTCGCGCCGTGCGGCCGCGCTGGACTGGTTTGTGACCCCCAAGGTCCTTCGCCGCCTCGGACGCTAGTCACCCCTCGTGGCGGGCGCCTCCAGCATCGCCGTCATCATCAATCCAATCTCTGGCAGCGGCCGGCGTTCGGACGCGGCCCGCAGCCGGGTCGAGCGCGCGCGATCGGCCATCGCGCGGCGGCGGCTCGAGGGCGAGGTGCTGGTCACCGCGCATCACGGTCACGCCCGTGAACTGACCCGGTCGTTACTGGCACACGGCGTCTCCACGGTGGTGGCGTGGGGCGGTGACGGCACCGTCAACGAAGTCGCCTCGGAGATGGCGTTCCGACCAGAAACGCTCGCCATCGTTCCAAGCGGCTCCGGAAACGGGCTCGCGCGAGAGCTGAAGATTCCTTTCGATCCGGACCGCGCGTTCGAGGTCGCTATCGGCGGCCGCGATCAGATCATCGACGCCGGCGAGCTCGATGGACGGCTGTTCTTCAACATCGCGGGCATCGGCCTCGATGCCCGCGTCGCGCACCGCTTCGCCGCCGATGGTCTGCAACGCCGCGGGTTGAGGCGCTACCTGGAAATCACGGCCTCCGAGCTGCTGTCCAACAAGGCTGACGACCACACGATCCTGACTGACGGCGAGCCGCATCGTCTCAAGACCCTGTTGATCGCCATCGCGAACGCGCGGCAGTATGGCAATGGCGCGCTGATCGCGCCCCAGGCGCGGGTAGACGACGGCAAGCTGGACGTGGTGATGATCGGACATCGATCGCCGTTGATGGCGCTGCTGCAGGTGCCGTGGGTATTCGCCGGTCAGATCGGGCGGTTGCCAGGTGTGGTGATGCGAACGGCGGTCGATGTCGAAGTGACCTCGGCGCATCCGGTCATCTATCACGTCGACGGTGAACCGTTCGTGGGCGGCACCTCGATCGCGGCACACGTCCGCCCTCACGCGCTCCGCATAAAAATCCCGTAGTTGTCAGTTGTCAGTGGTCGGTGGTCAGAGAGCGAGGATGCGCCGGACCTCGGTGATCAGCGCGTCAGGGGGGCAGGGCTTGGGGACGAACCAGTCGCAGCCGGCCGTCGTGGCGCGCTGCAGCTCACCGGCCCCGTCGTGTGCGGTCAGCGCGACGACGGGGATGTGAGCGGTCCGCGAGTCGCTCTTGAGACGCCGCGTCGCCTCCCAGCCGTCGATGACCGGCAGGCTCAGATCCATCAGGACGACGTCGGGGAATTGCGCCGTCGTGAAGGTGACCGCATCGGCGCCGTTGACGGCCTCGATGACATCGAAGCCGGAGATCGACAGGTGCTGCACATACAGCGCCCTCAGGTCGTGTTGATCCTCGACGATCAGGATCAAGGGCCTGGCGCGTGCGGTGCCGCCATTCAGCTCTGCCGTGTGGCCCATGCGCCGATTATCCCACACGGCATCGGCGCCAGTCCGAATCGCCCTGGTTGCCGCCCGTACATGCGCCGGGCCCTCTGATAGTATTCCGCCCACGATGACCCAAATTGAATACGCTGCGGGGTCCGCAGCCGACCTCGAGGTTGCCCAGCGCTGGTTGCCAGCGCTGCTCCTGCTGTTTGTCGGCTCCGGCTGCGCCGCCCTCATTTACGAAGTCGTCTGGTTTCAGCTTCTTCAACTCTCGGTCGGATCGTCGGCGGTGTCGCTCGGCATCCTGCTCGGCGTGTTCATGGGCGGGATGTGTCTCGGGAGTCTCCTGCTGCCACGGCGGATCGATCCGAAACACCATCCCCTTCGCGTCTACGCGTTTCTCGAGCTGGGCATCGCCGTCTTCGGCGTCGTCGTCCTCTTCGCCGTGCCGCTGATTGGTGGGCTCTATACGTCGTGGGCGGGTACCGGCCAGGCCAGCCTGCTGCTGCGGGCGATCGTGGCAGGCATCTGCCTGCTGCCGCCGACGCTGCTGATGGGCGCCACCCTGCCGGCGATTGCGCGCTGGGTCGAAGCCACGCCGAGCGGCGTCTCGTGGCTCGGATACTTCTACGGCGGCAACCTCGCGGGTGCCGTGGCCGGGAGCCTCGTGGCCGGCTTCTATCTGCTGCGCCTCTACGACATGCCGACCGCGACGTATGTGGCCGTCGCGATCAACGTCGTCGTGGCGCTGCTGGCGCTGGCGATTGCCCGCGTCACTCCGTACGAGCCACAGGCCGCGAGCGCGGCGGCCCTGGCGCCAGCGCCTCCCGAATCGCGGCTCGTCTACGTGGCCATCGCGCTATCGGGAATGACGGCGCTGGGCTCCGAAGTGGTGTGGACGCGGGTGCTCTCGCTGTTGTTTGGCGCGACCACCTATACCTTCTCGCTGATTCTCGCGGTGTTCCTCGTCGGCCTCGGCATCGGCAGCACCGTGGGATCCGAGCTGGCCCGGCGGGTGAAGAGTCCGCGACACTCGCTTGGCTGGTGCCAGCTCCTGCTCTGCTTCGCCATTGCGTGGGCGGCGTACGCCACGGGCAACTCGCTGCCGTACTGGCCAATCAATCCTTCGATCTCCACCAGCCCGTGGTTCAACGTCCAGCTCGACCTGATGCGCGCGATCTGGGTGATGCTGCCGGCGGCGATGTTGTGGGGTGCGAGCTTTCCGCTGGCACTCGCGGCCGTGGCGTCGAGGGGCCAGGACCCGGCGCGGCTCGTCGGCGGCGTCTATGCGGCCAACACGGTGGGTGCGATCGTCGGCGCGCTGGTGACCAGCCGCGTGCTGGTCGGCACCTTCGGCAGCCAGGTGGCGCAGCAGGTGCTGATCGCCATCGCCGCGATCTCCGGCTTGCTGGTGCTCGTCCCCGAGAGTCCCGCGGGGCAGAAGGGCGGGCTCCGGATGCAGACTGCGGTGACGCTGGTCATCGCCGTCTGTCTCGTGGCGGTGATGCTGGTGCGTACCGTGCCACCGTTGCCTGGTCTGCTCGTCGCCTACGGACGCTACGCTGCGACGTGGGTGGGGATCAACGAGATCATCTACTCAGGTGAGGGCATCACCGCGTCGGTCGCCGTCTCGCGGACGCCGACCGGCGTGCTCAATTATCACAACGCTGGCAAGGTGCAGGCATCGAGCGAGCCGCAGGACATGCGGCTGCAGCGCATGCTCGGCCACATCACGACACTCGTGCCGGAGCATCCGACGAAGGTGCTCGTGATCGGCTGCGGTGCGGGCGTCACGGCTGGCGCCGTCTCCATCGATCCGCTCGTGAAGGATCAGACGATCGCTGAAATCGAGCCGCTCGTTCCGCAGGTCGTCTCCACCTACTTCTCCGAGCACAACTTCAACGTCGTCAAGAACCCGAAGGTGACGATCCACCTCGACGATGCGCGGCATTACCTGCTGACGACGAAGGAGAAGTTCGACGCGGTGACGTCCGATCCGCTGGATCCGTGGGTCAAGGGCGCCGCCACGCTGTATACGCGCGAGTTCTTCCAGGTGGTGAAGGACCACCTCAACCCCGATGGTGTGGTGACGCTGTTCGTGCAGTTGTATGAGAGCAACGAGGCGGCGGTGAAGAGCGAGATCGCGACGTTTCTCGAGGCGTTCCCCAACGGCGCGGTGTTTGCGAACACCATCAACGGGCAGGGTTACGACCTGGTGTTGTTCGGCCAGATGGGAAACCGTCCGATCAACGTCGACACCATCCAGCAGCGGCTGCAGCAGCCGCAGAACGATCCGATCCGCAAGTCGCTCTCGGAGATCGGGATCATGTCGGCGCTCGACCTGTTTGGCACCTACGCCGGCGGTCGCGCCGACATGGCCGACTGGCTCCGCGACGCCACGATCAACACCGACCGCAACCTGCGCCTGCAGTACCTGGCTGGAATGGGCCTGAACCTGTATCAGAGCGCGTCGATCTACAAGAACATGATCCAGAAGAGCCAGTACCCGGACCACCTGTTCGCCGGCAGCCCGGAGACACTGGCGACGCTCCGCATGCGGGTCGAATCATCGCTCGCCCAGTCGCGCTAGCCACGGAGATCACCAAGACGGTTTTGGCCACGAAGACACGAAGGAGAGCCACGAAGAACACGAAGGCCACGAAGTTTCGTTCCAGCAGGATCGGAGCCCTTCGTGATCTTCGTGTCCTTCGTGGCCAACCTTCTTGATGATCTCCGTGGCTACACAACCATCCCTGGCGGAATCACTCCACCCTTCGGCACCACGATGATCCCGCCGCGGATGTAATAGCCATCGCCGTCGGCGTGTTCGATATTCTTCTCGTTGACGAGGCGCGCGCCGTCGCCGATGCGCGCGTTCTTGTCGATGATCACCCGGTCCAGCACCACGTCACGGCCGACGCCGAGCGCGGGCGTGCCGTCGATCGGCACGCCATCCTCGTAGAAGTCAGCCCCGAGCAGCACCGATCGCGTGACCTGCGCGCCCGATTCGATGTGGGCGCGGATGCCGACAACCGAGTCGTGGATCTGGCATCGATCCAGGAAGGATCCTTCCGAAATCAGCGCGTCGCGCACGTGACAATCGGTCAGGCGGGATCCCGGCAGGTGCCGCAGGTGCGTGTAGATCGGGTGCTTCGGATCCCAGAACCGGAAGGGCGCGGCGGCGCGTCCGAGCATGACGTTCGCGTCGTAGAACGACTCGATAGTACCGACATCCGCCCAGTAGCCGCGGTAGAGATACGGGCTGACGCGGTACTTCTGGAGGGCGCCGGGGATCAGCTCGCGGCCGAAGTCGATGCCGCTCTCGTTTTCGAGGATTTCGAGCAGTACATCGCGTGAGAAGACATAGACCCCCATCGACGCCATGAACGGCTGCTCGTCGGTGTGCTGGCTGAACGTGGCGCCCGGCGGAATGCTGCGTCCGATGGTCTGGAGCCGCGCCGCCTTCGGCTTCTCCTCGAACGCGACAATCCGGCCCTCGCTGTCGAACTGGAAGATCCCCATCTGCGTCGCGGTCTGCGGGTCGACTGGCTGCGCGGCGATGGTGATGTCGGCGTGACGATCGCGATGCGCGTCGACGAGGTCGCAGTAGTCCATGCGGTACAGGTGATCGCCCGCGAGGATCAGGTAATAGTCGGCCTCGTGCTGCGTGAAGTGGCGGACCGCCTGACGCACCGCGTCGGCCGTTCCCTGATACCAATTCGGGTTGTCGGGCGTCTGCTCCGCGGCGAGGATCTCGACGAAGCCACCAGAGAACATGTCGAGCTGGTAGGTGTGCGAAATATGACGGTTGAGTGACGCGGAATTGAACTGCGTCAGGATGAAGATGCGGCGGATGTCGGCGTGGAGGCAGTTGCTGATGGGGACATCAATCAGCCGGTACTTGCCGCCGATCGGCACAGCCGGCTTCGAGCGGGTCGCGGTCAGCGGAAACAGGCGCGCGCCCTGCCCGCCGCCAAGAATGATGGCAAGGGTATCTTTGGTCATGATCAGGTGGCGCCCGCCGGCAGGGAAGAGATCAGCGCCTCGAGGACGCTGGGTTCCGCAGGTTTTGTCAGGTGATGATCGAAGCCCGCCTCGCGGGCGCGGCGCTGGTCTTCCTCCTGCCCCCACCCGGTGACCGCGACCAGCAGCACACTCTGCCCGAGCTCCTTGCGGATGGCCCGCGCCGCGTCACAGCCGTCCATGCGCGGCATGCCGATGTCGAGCAGCGCGATTTCCGGCCTGAATGCTTTTGCCAGCGCGATCGCCTGGATGCCGTCGGCGGCGACCATCACCTGGTGTCCCATCAGGTCCAGCATCATCCGTAGCGTTTCGGCGGCGTCGGGGATGTCCTCGGCAATCAGGATCCGCCGGCGGCCGCGGCCGCGCCGCCGGCTGTTCGGCGCCGGAGCGGGCGTCGTCGCCGCCGCCATCACCGGGAGCTCGACGGTGAACGTGCTGCCGAAGCCGGGGCCCTCGCTCTCACCTTCGATCGCGCCGCCGTGCAGCTCGATCAGCCGCCGCGCGAGCGTCAGGCCGATGCCGAGGCCGCCGCGCGAACGGTCGAGCGACTCGGCACTCTGCATGAACATGTCGAAGATGCGCGGCAGCGCTTCCGGCGACATGCCGACACCCGTATCACGAACGACGACGGTGGCGCGTGTCGCACTCGCCGCGAGGACGACATCGATCCGTCCGCTCCGGGGCGTGTACTTGACCGCGTTATTGAGCAGGTTCGCAAATGCCTGCGCGAGGCGCGTAAAGTCGGCATCCACCCAGATCGGCGCGCTGGGCGCGTCCAGCGTCAGCACGTGCGCCGCGGCGTCGATCAATGGCTGCGTGGTGTCGATGGCGCTCTGCAGCACCGCCCGCAGGTCGATACGCTCGCGGCGCAGCTCGATGCGGTTGCGCGTGATACGTGAGACGTCGAGCAGGTCGTCGGTCAGGCGGACCAGCTGCTGAAGCTGCCGCTCCATGATCGCGTGGGCGCGCGCCGACTGGCGGGCGTCGCCGCCAGCGATGCGGAGGACTTCCAGCGCATTCCGCAGCGGGGCGAGCGGGTTTCGCAGCTCGTGCGCGAGCGTGGCGAGGAATTCGTCCTTGCGCCGGTCGGATTCACGCAGCACCTCCTCGACCTGCTTGTGCTCGGTCAGGTTGACGCAGACGCTGATACAGCCGCACACCTCGCCCTGAGCGTCGTAGAGCGGCTCCACGTCATTTTGCACGTACAGCCTCCGCCCGTCGGCACGGAGGATCTCGATGTCGTTGCTCACGCCGGTCCGACGCGCGATCGCATACTGCATCGGCAATTCCTCCGCCGGGATGTCCTGTCCGCTACGCTGAATGCGGTAGAGCGGCTCCTGGCCGGGCGGCGGGGTCAGCGAGATGTTCACGTCCGAGGCGACGCCGAGCAGCTCGGCGAGGGCGGCGTTGGCCGTGATGATCTTGCATTCGCGATCGTGGGCGACGGCGATTGGCACCGGCGCGCGGGCCACCAGCGATTCGAGCGTCCGCACGCGACTGCGCAGATCCTCGAGGTTCGACGTCGACGAGGGATCGAAAAATGAAAACGAATTGGTCATCGCCGGTTGAACGCAGGCCCCTCGACCGGGCTCGGGGCAGGCCGGTACAACTCGAAGGTTCCGTCGGCGTCCACCAGTTGAAGTCCGAACGTACGGATCGCGAAGTCACGCAGCGCCGACGACGCTCGATCCCGATCGATCACCACGAACCCAATGCGTCGACTGGACGCGAATGACGGCCCCAGCGGCATGAGCTGCGCGTCGAGGCCGGGTTCGAGTTGGTGTTTTTCACTCAGCGTCATCAGCGCCGACACCATCGGATCCTTCCGCGCCTCGGCCACTCGCCGCTGCGAGATGCGCGACAGATAGCCGCCGGCCAGCGGCTTCTGATGCATCGTCTGGAAGAACTGGGAGCGGGCGGTGAAGTCGCCGTAGCTCGACGTCCCGTCACGCATGCCGAACGGCAACTCGAGCACCCGGACGTCTCCCGGTGCTTCGGCGACGTGATGGTAGATGGCGGGCACCTCTGCTGAGTACAACACACGCGGCACCGGGAGCAATTCGAAAACGAGGAGCGCGCTCACCGCCGAGAGGATGAGCGTGCGCCGCAGCGGCCACCTCTGCCCAAGCCACGCCAGGGCGCTGGCGAACAGCACGGCAACGACCAGCATCACGACGACGCTGAACCGCCCGGGTGTGCGGGCCATACCCACCAGCGGGACATACCGAAGCAGCGCCCAGGGCCCGGGCGCGAATGTGTTGATGCCGGCGATGTGCACGAAAGGCCCGAGGGCGAGCGTGCCGAATGCGACGGCCAGCGCCGCCCACGTCCGTGAGATTCGCCACCCGGAACGCCAGGCGATCACCATCACCACCAATGCGACGAACGTCAGCGAGGCGACATTCTCGGCATAGGCGTCCGGCCGTGGCGTGAGCCATGCGGCGATCGCCGCCGGCGCGAGTGGATGATTCGGATTCGGCAGGATGAACGACAGCGCATCGACGCCGACCGGGCTGTTGCGCCAGAAGACGCGCGACGACTCCCAGCGGCCGTCGGCAATCCGCACGCCGATGGCATACAGCACCGGCGAGAGCATCACGGCGGCGACCACGCCCGCGACCGACGTGGCGCGCACCAGGCGCCAGACGTCGTTGCGAGTGACGTTGGCGAAGGCGGCGCGGTACGACCAGGCCGCGCGCGCGACGCAGAGGCCGGTGAAAAACAGCATCGGCGTGTACAGCGTCTGCATCCGGGTGACGCGTCCAAGCACGCGGAACTGCCATCCGCCGCTCACCAGCATCGCCAGCATCAATCCCGCCACGCAGAGCAGCAGCACGTCGAGCGTCCACGGCACCGACCGGCTGAGCGAGACGTGGGATCGACGCTCCACGGTGACCACCTGCGCCAGCATGAAGATGGCGGCGATGACGAGGCAGTACACCGCGAAGTAGACGTCGGTGCTTGCCGCCCACCACATCGTCGCGCCGAGCGCGAAGGCGTCCCGGAGGCGTGTGCGATCGGCAGCGCGCAGCAGCAGGAGGATGAACACCGCCAGCGGCGCCGCGGCGACGAGGCTGAAATGCGCCGTGCCCCTCGTGACCAGATTGGGACTCCACGCAAACAGGAGGCCCGCCAGCCAGGACTCCGCGTCACGGCCGGTGACGTGCCGCGCGAGCAGGAAGGTGGCGTACGCCGTCATCACCGTCATCAGCAGGTAGACGACGTTGAAGGTGGCCACGACGCCCAGCGCCCCCATGAGGGGCAGCGCCAGCAGGTTCTGAAATGTCGTGTAGTTATGCAGGCCCAGATTCGCCTTGCTGGTAAACGCGAAGATGCTGTCGGTGAAATAGGGGAGGCTTCCATTGACGAGTAGCTCGTGGCGGAAGACCCACTGGTTCCAGACGTAGACGCCCGTATCGCCCGCCGGAGACCCGGTCAGGTGGGTGCCGAGGTGCAGCGGCAGGGGCCAGGAGAGGGCTACGGCTGCGCCGACGAACCCTAGGAGCGCGTAAAGGTGTCGCTTGGAAGACCACTGGGTCATTTCGGGGGAGAGTCTATACCCCGGCGGGTCCAAAAGGACCACCCTACTAAGATGAAATAGGGTCACCTCGACTTTCTATCCGGGCAGCGTCACGGTGAACCGCGCGCCGCCGCCCTGGGCCTGCCTCGCCGAAGCCTCCGGCGAAGGCGGGCGATTCTCCGCCCGCACGCGCCCGCCGTGCAGCTCGACGAGGTGGCGCACGATAGCGAGGCCGAGGCCCGTGCCGCCGGGCCGCGACCGTGACTTGTCCACGCGGTAGAAGCGCTCGAAGACCCGTCCGAGATCTTCCGGCGGGATACCAGGCCCCGAGTCGGACACCTCGATGCAGACCGATCCGTCGACGCGGCGCGCCTCGAGGCGCACGTCCGCCGCGTCGGCCGAATAGTTCACCGCGTTCTCCACGAGGTTAC
>CAMCNL010000086.1 GCA_945876205.1 Candidatus Sulfopaludibacter sp. SbA3 | reverse complement strand
GAAGCTGACGATCGTGTCGCCGGACGCTGGCGGCGCGGAACGCGCCCGGGCCTATGCCAAGCGTCTCGACGCCGAGCTGGCCATCGTCGACAAGCGGCGCAGCGAGGATGGCACGGCGGAAGTGATGAACGTGATCGGCGACGTCGAAGGGCGCATCTGCATCCTGCAGGACGACATCATCGACACGGCCGGCACGATCCAGAAGGCGGCGATCGGGCTCAAGGCGGCCGGCGCCGAGAAGGTGCTGGCGTGCGCGGTGCACGGCGTGCTGTCGGGGCCCGCGCTCGACCGGATTGAGAACTCGCCGATCGATCAGCTGATCGTGACGAACACGATTCCGCTGAAGGGCGAGGCGCAGCAGTGCAAGAAGATCATGGTGCTCTCGGTGGCGCGGCTCCTGGGCCAGGCGATCCGCAGCATCCACGAAGAAACGTCGGTCTCATCGTTGTTTGTATAGGAAACGAAAATGGAAGCGACACTTGAAGCAGTAAAGCGTGATGGCCGGGGCAAGAATGAGGCGCGGCGCCTCCGCGTGTCCGGCCGGGTGCCCGCCGTCGTCTACGGCGCGCGCAAGGAAGGGCAGGCGCCGGAAGGCGTGCCCGTTTCCGTCGATCCGAAGGAAGTGCTGCGCATCCTGCACTCCGACTCGGGCGCCAACACGTTGATCAGCCTGAAGTTCGATGGCGGCGAATCGCGGGTGATGGTGAAGGAATACCAGCTCGATCCCGTCTCGCATCAGCTGCTTCATGCCGACTTCTACCAGCTGGCGATGGACAAGGCGATTGTCGTCACCGTGCCGATCGTGCTGCACGGCGAGCCGAAGGGCGTGAAGCTGCAGGGCGGCGTGCTCGACTTCGTGACCCGCACCATCGAGGTGCTGTCGCTGCCGACCGACATTCCCGAGCACATCGACGTCGACGTGACGGAGATGGTGCTGCACCAGTCGATTCGCCTGCGCGATTTGCCAGAGAACCCGAAGTGGAAGTACGTCAGCGAGCTCGAGACGATGCTCGTCCACGTCGTGATGCCGAAGGTCGAGGAAGTCGCGACACCGGCGGCAGACGCGGCGGCGCCGGCGGCGGGTACGGCCGAGCCCGAGGTCGCCAAGAAGGGCAAGACCGACAAGGACGAGGACGAGAAGAAGAAGTAGCGTTGAAGCTGATCGTCGGGCTGGGAAATCCGGGGCGCGAGTATCGCGACACCCGGCACAACGTCGGCTTCCTGGTGATCGACGAGATCGCCCGCCGGCATCAGCTGACGCTGGGCATGGCGCCCTCGCAGGTGCCCGACGCGTTCGTCGCGAAGAAGTTCGGGCCCGAGCCGCTGCTGGTGGCCAAGCCGCTGACGTTCATGAACCGAAGCGGCGATGCGGTGGCGGCGCTGATGCGCTACTACGACATCGCGGCGCCGGATCTGCTGGTGGTCGTGGACGAAGTGGCGCTGCCGTTCGGCAAGGTTCGCGCGCGGTCGCGCGGATCGGCGGGAGGGCACAACGGTTTGAAGTCGCTCGTGGAGCGGCTGGGAACCACCGAGTTTGCCCGGCTTCGGCTGGGCGTGGGGCGCGGCGACCCGCGGAGAGATCTTGCGGATCACGTGCTCTCGAAGTTCGAGCCCGAGGAACGTCCCGTGCTCGATGAGTTCATCATCCGGGCGGCCGATGCCGCCGAGATGTTCGCCGCAGTCGGCATCGACAAGGTGATGAACGCGTACAACCCGGAGACCGCGGCTCCGGAAATTGACTGACTCCTTGCTTCGTACGTAGTGTCCGGCTTTAGCCGGACTGTGAGACGAGGCCATAGTCCAAAAGGAGAACTATGAACAGGAAGTACGAACTCGTGTACGTCGTGTCGCCAGACGCGACGGAAGCGCAAATCGCCGAATTGGCGACCCAGGTCGAGGGGATCGTCCAGCGCCTGGGCGGCACCCTCGAAAAGACCGAGAACTGGGGCCGCCGCAAGTTGGCCTACGAAATCGGCCGCCACAAGGAAGCCACCTACATCCTCGACGTGATCAACGGATCCGGCGAGCTGATGAAGGAGATCGATCGCCGCTTGAAGGTGTTTGATCTCGTCATCCGCCATCTCGTGGTCCGCGTGGACGAGCACGAAGGCGTCATCGACCGGCAGAAGAGCAGGCGCACTGAGACGTCGCGCCGCCGCCGCATCGCGCGCGGCCTGCCCCCGGATCGCGCGCCGGGCGAAGGACAGCGTGGTGAACCCGATGACGACCGCGATGATCGGTTCGACATGGGATTGGAGGACGTGCGATGAACGGCGGACGCAAACCCAGTGGAGGCGGCCGCGGCCGCGGCGCAGCCGGCGCAGCGGGCGCGGCGGGCGCGGCGGGCAAGGACGGCCAGCGGCGTCCGATGTTCCGCCGGCGCAAGGTCTGCAAGTTCTGCTCGGACAAGATCGACGACATCAACTACAAGGACACCAAGCTCCTGCTGCCGTTCGTTCCGGAGCGCGCCAAGATCCTGCCGCGCCGGATCTCGGGCACCTGTGCCATGCACCAGCGCAAGCTGCGGACCGCGATCATGCGCGCCCGGCAGTTGGCGTTGATTCCGTACACGGCGGAGTAACCCATGGAAGTCATTCTTCGAGAGCACGTCGAAAAGCTGGGCGAGCGCGGCGAGATCGTCAAGGTCGCCGACGGCTACGCCAGGAACTACCTGCTGCCGCGGAAGCTGGCCCTGCTGGCCACCGACGGCAACAAGCGCCACGTCGAGCGCGAGCGCAAGATCGTGGAGCAGCGCGAGTCGGACGCCAAGGGCCAGGCCGAAGGGATCGCCGCGCGCCTGAATGCGATCGATATCGTGATCGTCCGGCGCGTCGGTGACACCGATCAGCTCTACGGCTCGGTGACGTCGGGCGACATCGCCGACTTCCTCAAGGCGAAGGGCTTCGAGATCGATCGCCGCAAGCTGATCCTGCCGGAGCCGATCAAGGCGATCGGCGAGCACACCGTGCCGTTGAAGCTCCATCGCGAAGTGACCGTACCGCTCAAGGTTCGCGTCGCGAAGGAAGGCAGCGAAAACGCGTGAGCGTAGAGGTCGGGTCGAAAGCCCCTGATTTCACGCTGCCGAACCAGGATCGGGAAGCGATCACGCTGAGCGAACAGTGGAAGAAAGGGCCAGTCGTGCTGGCCTTTTTTCCCGGCGCGTTCAGCGGCACGTGCACGAAGGAGATGTGCACGTTCCGCGACTCGGCGTCGGAGTTGAACAACGTTGGCGCGACGGTCGTCGGCGTGAGCACGGACACCTTCTTCGCGCTCAAGGCGTGGGCCGACGCGCAGAAGTTCACCTTTCCGCTGCTCAGCGACTACAACCGCGAAGTGCTCGGGACCTACGACGTCGTCAACCCGGACATGATTGGCCTGAAGAACATCGCCAAGCGCGCCGTGTTCGTCATCGACCGCAACGGCGTCGTCCGCTACCGCGAGGTGCTCGACGACGCACGAAACGAGCCCGACTACACCAAACTCAAGCAGGCGATCGCGAGCGTCTAGGGCAAACCCCTCAACTCCCAACTCCCAATCTCCCATTCCCAAGCGATATCAATTTTGGGAATTGGGATTTTGGGAGTTGGGAGTTTTTTTGTTTCTGCTAAACTCGCCTCCTTACCTCCGTTAGTTTCCATGGCCGATACAGTTGTTGCCGCGGCGGAGCGCACGCTTCCGCACAATCTCGAAGCCGAGCGATCGGTCCTGGGCGCGATTCTCGTTCACAACGACGCCTTCAACACCGCCGCCCAGGTCATCGACTCCGGCGACTTCTACCGCGACGCGCACCGGCGCATCTTCGACAAGATGGTGGCGCTCAACGAGCGTAACCAGGCCATCGACTTCGTCACGCTGAAGGAAGAGCTCTCGCGCGGCGGTGACCTCGACGACGTGGGAGGGCCCGCGTACGTCGCAGGCCTCGCCGACGGCGTGCCGCGCGCGACCAACGTCGAGTACTACTCCCGCATCGTCAAAGAAAAGGCGACGCTTCGGAATCTGATTTACGCGGCGAACAAGATCGTCACCAACGCCTACGAGGCCGATCAGGAGCCAGACCTGATCCTCGATGAGGCCGAGAGCGCGATCTTCTCGATCGCCGACGACAAGATGAAGGCCGGCTTCGTCCAGATGCGCGATCTGGTCAAGGACAGCTTCCCGAAGATCGAGCAGCTCTTCGAGCAGAAACGGCTGATCACCGGCGTGCCGACCGGGTTTGTCGACCTCGACGAGATGACACGCGGCCTTCAGCCCGGCGACCTCATCATCGTGGCGGCGCGCCCTTCGATGGGCAAGACGAGTCTGGTGCTGAACATGGCGCAGTACTGCTCGACGCAGCCCGAGCATACCGTCGGGTTCTTCAGCCTGGAAATGTCGAAGGAGTCGCTGTTCCTGCGCCTCCTGACATCCGAGGCGCAGATCGACAGCCATCGCCTGATGAGCGGCGCGATCGGCCAGAAAGACTACGGCAAGATCTCGCACGCGCTCGAGACGCTGAGCGCGATGAAGCTGCACATCGACGACACGGCCAACATCGGCGTGCTCGAGATGCGGGCCAAGGCGCGAAGGCTGAAGTCAGAGCACGGCCTCAGCATGCTGGCGATTGACTACATCCAGCTGATGACCGGCCGCGGCCGGTTCGAGAACCGCACCCTCGAGCTCGCGTCCATCTCCCGCTCGCTGAAAGGGCTCGCGAAAGAACTGAGCGTGCCGATCGTCGTCCTTTCGCAGCTCTCCCGCGCGCCCGAGTCGCGGTCCGACCATCGTCCGCAGCTCTCCGACCTGCGCGAGTCGGGCGCCCTCGAGCAGGACGCCGACGTCGTCATCCTGATCTATCGCGACGATGCGTATAACCGCGACCCGAACAATCCGGAAGCCGGCACGGCGGAGCTGATCCTGGCGAAGCAGAGAAACGGTCCCACCGGCGTGGTGAAGCTGGCGTTCCTCCGCGAGCAGACACGATTCGCGAACCTCGCTCAAGGCCCTGCGTGATTCGCAGTACGGTGGCGCATGTGGATCTCGCCGCGCTGCAGGCGAACTTCCGCGCCATTCAGGAATTCATTTCGGCGGACCGTAAAGGTCCGCCCCGCATCAAGTCCGTTAACTGTCCCGCCCCGTCCATCATTGCCGTCGTCAAAGCCAACGCATATGGACACGGGTCCGAACGCGTGGCGCTCGCGCTCGAGACGGCGGGGGCGACGATGCTGGCGTGTGCCGACATCGAAGAAGGGATCGTCCTCAGGCGCGCGGGCGTGCGCGTGCCGATTCTCGTCTTCGGCGCGCTGAGCGTCAGCGACCTCGACGGCCTCTTCGAGTTCTCGCTCACGCCGACGATCTCGACGCCCTCGGCGGCGCGCGCGGTCCAGGCCGCCGCCGCTCGCCAGAAGACAAGGGCGGGGTATCACCTCAAGATCGACACCGGCATGAACCGGCTCGGGTTCCGGCACGACAACCTGCGGCGGACACTGCCGGAGTTGCTGGCCAGTGCGAATCTCTCGCTCGAAGGCGTCTACACGCACTTCGCGACGGCGGACGAGCCCGGACATCCGCTGTTCGATAGTCAGCGCGCGCGATTCGAAAGCGCGCTTGACACAGTCAAGGAACTCACAGGTGCGGCTAAAGCCGGACACGACGATTTTTCCAAGGTGTTGCGGCACGCTTGCAACAGCGCCGCGCTGCTGCGCGACTCGCGCGTCTGGTATGACGTCGTCCGCCCGGGACTTCTGCTCTACGGCATCGTGCCACCGCCGCTCGCGTCGACGATCCCGCTCACGCCGGTGATGTCGCTGACGAGCCGCGTTGTCGCGGTCAAAGGATTGCGCCCGGGCGAGGCGGTCGGATACGGCTCGCGCTTCGGTGCGCAGGCGCCGACCACGATTGCGGTGGTGCCCGCCGGATATGCGGACGGACTCGACCTGCGGCTCGAAGGACGCGGGCAGGTGTTGATTCGCGGCCGCCGCGCGCCGATCGTCGGCGCGGTATCGATGGATATGATGACGGTCGACGTCACCGGGCTCGAGGAAGTGGCGCCCGGCGACGAAGTGGTCATCATCGGCCGCCAGGGCGAGGAATCGTGGCAGCACATCGACGTCCGCGAGATGGCCGCCGCGATCGGAACGATCCCGTACGAGATCGTCTGCCGGATCGGTTCCCGAATCGAGAGGCAATACAGTGCCACGTAGCCACGGAGACGCAGAGACACGGAGAGGAATTGTTTTTGCTCCGTGTCTCCGTGCCTCTGTGGCCCGTGAGGATGTATGAAGCCGCCCAAAGTCGTGTTCGTGTGCCAGGAATGCGGTGCGCAGGCCCCCAAGTGGATGGGCCGGTGCGCGGATTGCGGCGCCTGGAACTCTCTTGTCGAGGAGCGCGCCGCGTCTCCGGACCTGGCGGCTGGCGCCGCAGCGGGCGCCGGCACGAACCGCTACGCGCAGTTTGCGACATCCGGAACGTCGAAGCTGTACGCAGAAGTTGAAACGTCGAACGCCGCGCGGCTGTCCTCAGGCATCGGCGAATTCGATCGCGTGCTGGGCGGCGGGATCGTCCCGGGCTCCCTCATCCTTCTCGGCGGGGAGCCGGGTATCGGCAAGTCGACGTTGTTGCTCCAGGCCGCCGCGCATTTCGCCCGCGACATCGGTCCGGTGCTCTACGCGTCTGGCGAAGAGTCGGAGCACCAGATCAAGAGCCGCGGCGATCGGCTCGGCGTGGGCCCCGAGACACCGCTTTACCTCCTGGCCGAGACCTGCATCGAGCGCATCCTCGAGGAGATCGCCCGGCTGAAGCCCGCGCTGGTCATCATCGACTCGGTGCAGACGGTGTTCTCGATCAAGTTTCAGTCGGCGCCGGGCAGCATCGGCCAGGTCCGCGAGGCGGCGACGCAGTTTCTGTTCGCGGCCAAGGGCCAGAACATACCAACCATCCTCGTCGGCCACGTCACCAAGGACGGCGCCCTCGCGGGACCGAAGGTGCTCGAGCACGTCGTCGACACGGTGCTGTCGTTTGAAGGCGAGCGCCACCACTCGCACCGCGTCGTGCGCGCCGTCAAGAACCGGTTCGGCGCGGTGAGCGAGCTCGGCGTCTTCGAGATGACCGGCACCGGCCTGCGTGCGGTCGCGAATCCCTCGATGCTCTTTCTCTCCGAGCGCGCGGCAGGCACTCCGGGCTCCGCGGTGCTCTGCTGCGTCGAAGGATCGCGTCCGATCCTGGTCGAGGTCCAGGCCCTCGTCAGCACCAGCACCTACGGCAACGCCCGCCGGATGGCCATCGGGGTCGATCAAAGCCGCCTCTCGCTGTTGCTGGCGGTGCTCGAGAAGCGGGCCGGCCTGAGCCTTGCGGGCGACGATGTCTACGTGAATATTGCCGGCGGAATGACCGTGGAGGAACCGGCCGCGGACCTGAGCGTGGTGGCGGCGGTGGCCTCCAGCGTTCGGAACCGGGCCCTGGCCCACAAGACGGCGGTCTTCGGCGAGGTGGGCCTGAGCGGCGAAATTCGCGGAATCCCTCAGGCCCCGCTGCGGATTCGCGAGGCCGTCCAAATGGGTTTCAACCGCATCGTCATGCCTTTCGCCAACGTCGAGCCCGATTCGGCGGCGCAAAACGACGGATGCGAGCTGGTGGGGGTGCGAACCGTGGGGGAGGCCCTCGACAACCTCATTGCTTGATTTTCCGGCCAGACGGCTCTAAGGTTCACCCTTCATACTTTTCGGTCCTAGGCCCGTGGGGAGTGCGTCATGGTCTGGTTCGTTATTGCGCGCGTTGTTTTTGTCGCAGTGGTCGGCTACGCGGCGTATCAGCTCCATCCTCTCGTTGGGAATCCGATTTCGAATCTGCTCTTCGGGCTTGCGACGGGCAGCCTGTTTGTCGCCCTTGAAGTCCGCCTGAAGGATATCTCCATCACGCACCTCCTCGGCGCGTTGATCGGGGGGGCGATCGGGCTCGGCGCGGCCCACACCATCGGCACCGCGCTCTACTGGGCCGATGTCAGCGACGGGCGGGTCGTCTTCCTCCACAGCCTCATCCTGCTCGGCCTGCCGTACCTGGGCCTGGCGATGGGCGCCCGGCGCGGCGAGTGGCTGGAGCCCGCCAACCTGATCAGTGTGTTCCGCGCGACCGGGCCCCGGCGGCGCTACAAGGTGCTCGACACCAGCGTCATCATCGACGGACGCATCGCCGATATCTGCGAGACGGGCTTCATGGACGGCACGCTCGTGATCCCGCAGTTCGTGCTGAAGGAGCTGCAGCTGGTCGCGGACTCGTCGGATTCGATGAAGCGCAACCGCGGCCGCCGCGGCCTGGATATCCTGCAGAAGATCCAGAAGATGTCAGGCTTGGAGGTCACCATCTCCGATGTTGATTTTCCCGAGGTCAGGGAAGTCGATCTCAAGCTGATCGAGCTCGCGCGCACGCTCCAGGGGAAGATCGTCACCAACGACTTCAACCTGAACAAGGTGGCGCAGTTGCGTGGCGTCGAGGTGCTCAACATCAACGAGCTCGCCAACTCGCTCAAGCCGGTGGTGCT
The DNA here is from genome assembly GCA_945876205.1 of Candidatus Sulfopaludibacter sp. SbA3. Lineage (GTDB taxonomy): Bacteria > Acidobacteriota > Vicinamibacteria > Vicinamibacterales > UBA2999 > CANNDT01. Next base: position 6,000 of record CAMCNL010000086.1, on the reverse strand, counting down.
CCCCGGTGAGTTGATGAAGGTCTTCATCCTCAAGGAAGGCAAGGAATACAACCAGGGCGTGGCCTACCTCGACGACGGCACGATGGTCGTGGTGGACAATGCGCGCAAGGCCATCGGCAAGACGATCGACGTCGTCGTGACGAGCGTGCTGCAGACAACCGCTGGCAAAATGATCTTCGGCCGCTACCTCGAGCAGTCGGGGCAGATGGCTGCGCCGGCGAGCCCGGTTGTGCCTGCGACCGCTCCGCGGCCGCAGATTCCGCCGTCCGCCGCAGCCGCCGGCAAGTAATTGCTCCCACCGTTCCATTGGTGGCGGACGGTTTTTTACCTGATCCCCGCCATCACTCTGTACACCATCGTGCTCGGCACGCTCTCGCTGGGATCGAGCCTGTTCGAGAAGCGCGGCTACTTCGCGCACTGGTGCGCCCGCACCTGGTCGCGCCTGATTCTGAAGACGACCGGCGTCACCGTGGACGTCCAGGGCATGGAGCGCCTGGTGCCGGGGAAGACCTACGTCTTCGTTGCGAACCATCAGAGCATCTACGACATCCCGATCCTGTTCTGGTCGGTGCCGTACCAACTGCGCATCATCGCGAAAGAGTCCCTTGGACAGTTTCCATTTCTTGGCTGGCACCTGCGCCGGACCGGACACATGCTCGTCGACCGCAAGCGTCCCGATCGCGCGGCGATCTTCTCCTGGGCGTCCCGCCTGACGTCGCAGGGACTGTCGCTGATCGTCTTTCCCGAGGGGACGCGCAGCCGCGACGGCCGCGTCGCGCGTTTCAAGGGCGGCAGCTTCTACCTGGCGCTCGAGGCCGGACTGCCAATCGTCCCGCTCTCGGTGATCGGCAGCCGCCACGTCATGCTGAAAGGACGGCTCGCGACGTATCCCGGGCACGTGCGCCTCGTCGTCCACGAGCCGATCGATACGAGCGCGCTCGCCGGCACCGATCCGCGGGCGTTTGCCGAGCGCGTGCGGTACATCATCGCGCCTGATGCGGAGACGGATGTTGGCGATGCAGTTCAGTCTCGCGTCTGAACTGCGCGGCATCGTCCGCCCGGCCACCCTCTGGCTCGACGGCGCTACGGTGGTCGAACGCGAGTCCCGGCTCGACTCGCCACTCGCCGCGGCCGAAAGCGCCGTGCGCAGGAACCCTCCTGAAGAAATCGTCGCGGTGCGGACGATGTACAAGCGCGTCGGCATCGACCCGACCAAGCGCCGGCCCTCGTCTGAGGCGCTGCTGCGCCGCGTGCGCAAGGGTGACCCGCTGCCTCGCATCAACTCGATGGTCGACGTCTGCAACTGGTGCTCGCTCGAATTCCAGCTGCCGTATGGGCTCTACGACAGCGCGCGGATTGAGGGCGACGTCGTGCTGCGGCTCGGCCACGACGGTGAATCGTATCCGGGCATTCGCAAAGACGACGTGAATGTCGGCGGCAGGATTACCCTCGCCGACAGCCTCGGTCCGTTCGGCAACCCGACCTCGGATTCGGCCCGGACGATGGTGACGACGGCGACACGGCAGGCGCTGGTGGTGATCTTCGCGCCGCACGAGGTAGACGCGTCCCGCCTCGGGAACGTCCTCGACACGACCGCGCAACGGATGCTGGAGTTCACTGGCGCGCGCGAGACCGCGCGATGGACCGGCTGAGGCCGGCCTCCACCTGCGAAATCCACGATCGTGGGGCCGCCTTTAGGCGGGCCGGTATTCGTCGAATAGAATCGAACGTTGGTGCATGTCACAGCCATCATTGCTGCGGGGGGCCGCGGCGCGCGATTCGGAAGCGACCGTCCAAAGCAGTTGCTCGCGCTCGGCGGCCGGCCGATTCTCCAGCACAGCGTCGAGGCGTTCGTGCGGAGCGATCGCATGGCCGAGATCATCGTCGCGTTGCCGCCGGACCTGGCTGCGAATCCTCCTGCCTACCTGCGCGGAACGATCAAGCCGATTCACATCGTCGACGGAGGCGCGCGCCGCCAGGACTCGGTGGCCAACGCCTTTGCACGGGTGTCAGCGGCGACCGAGCTGATCGCCATCCACGATGCCGCGCGGCCGATGGTGAGCGCGGATTTGATTGCCCGGACGATCGACGCGGCGGCCGAATATGGCGCGGCGATCGCGGCGTTGCAGGCCACCGATACGGTGAAGCGCGGCAACGCGGATCGCGTCATCGTCGACACGCTGCCTCGCGGCGAGATCTACCTCGCGCAGACGCCGCAGGTCTTTCGCACCGGAGTGCTGCGAGACGCGCTCGCTCTGGCCCGCACGTCGGCGGACGCGACCGACGAGGCGATGCTGGCGGAAGAGGCCGGCCACCACGTGCGCCTCGTCGAAGGCGATTCCCGGAACATGAAGATCACGACGCCAGCCGATCTCGAGATGGTGGAGCGTACATTCGCAGGAGCGTCAACGACTGTGCGCATCGGCAACGGATACGACCTGCACCGCCTGGTCGCGGGACGGCCACTGATCCTCGGCGGCGTCACGATTCCATTCGAGAAGGGGCTCGACGGCCACTCGGACGCCGACGCGGTGTGCCATGCCGTGACCGATGCCATGCTCGGCGCCATCGGCGCCGGCGATATCGGCCGGCATTTCCCGGATACCGATCCTGAATGGAAGGGCGCGAACAGCATCGTCCTGCTGATGCGCGCCGCTGAGATCGTCCGCAACGCCGGCTACGCGGTGGGCAATATCGACGTCGTCGTCATCGCCCAGCGGCCGAAACTCGTGCCGCACATCGACGCCATGCGCGCCAATCTCGCGAAGGCCATCGGCATCGACGCGAGCCAGGTGAGCGTGAAGGGAAAGACCAACGAGGGCGTCGACTCGATGGGCACCGGCGACGCCATTGCCGTGCATGCCGTGGCGCTGGTGAGCCGGCGATGAGACTTCGCTTCGCGCCCAGTCCTACCGGTCAGCTCCACGTCGGCAACGCGCGGACGGCGCTCTTCAACTGGCTGCTTGCCCGCGGATCCGGCGGCACGCTCATCCTCCGCATCGAAGATACCGACGTCGTCCGCTCGACGAAAGAAGCGGAAGGCACCGCGTTCGATGACCTGCGCTGGCTGGGACTCAGCTGGGATGAGGGTCCCGACGCGGGTGGCGATCACGGCCCGTATCGCCAGTCCGAACGGGGACACATCTACCGCGCGCACGCGGTGGAACTGATGGCGAGCGGCAAGGCCTACTACTGCTTCTGCTCCGAGGAAGATCTCGAGCAGGAGCGGTATCACGCGCTGAGGGCCGGGCTGCCGCCGAAGTACGGCGGGCGCTGCCGCAATCTCTCCCGCGACGAGGCGCGCCGCCGGGTCGAAAATGGCGAGCCGGCCGTCGTCCGCTTCCGCGTGACCGACGAGGAACGCGAGATCGCGTTCACGGATGTCGTTCGGGGCGACGTCTCGTTCAACTCCGGCGTGATCGGCGACTTCGTGATCCTGCGGACGGGCGGCATCCCCACCTATAACTTCGCGGTGGTGATTGACGATGCGCTGATGGAGATTTCGGACGTGATCCGCGGAGAGGATCACATCTCGAACACGCCGCGGCAGCTGCTGTTGTACGAGGCCTTCGGGTGGAAGCCGCCGCGGTTTGCGCACGTCTCCATGGTGCTCGGCCCCGATCACTCGAAGCTGTCGAAGCGGCACGGGGCGACGTCGGTGTCGGAGTTCCGCGAGAAGGGATACCTGCCCGAAGCGCTGGCGAACTACCTGGCGCTGCTTGGCTGGTCGCCTGGTGAAAACGAGGAACTGCTGCCGCTCGAGGAGCTCGCCAAGCGGTTCCGCATCGAGGATGTGGGCAAGAGTCCCGGCGTGTTCGATCCGGAAAAGCTCGCGTGGGCGAATCGCCACTATCTCAAGGCGGCGCCGCCCGATCGGCTGGCGACCCTCGCCATCCCGTTCCTGCAGCAGGCCGGCTGGGTCACGGAACCGGATGCGGCCGCCCTCGAGTTCCTCGCGCATGCGGTGTCGGCCGCTGCGGCATCCGTGGATCATCTCGACCAGGTGCCGGCGCGACTGCGGTTCCTCTTCGACTATTCGGCCTCGCGCGCGCTGGAGGACCCTGCGGTGAGGGCTGAAGCCGAGTCGGCGGCCGCGGTGATCGAGGCGCTGGCCGACGTCCTGGCCAACGGCGGCAGGCTCCTCGAGCGCGAGTCTTTTCGCGCCGCCGCAGCGCAGGTTCGGCAGCGAACCGGGCTGAAGGGCAAGGAGCTTTTCCATCCGATCCGGCTCGTTCTGACGGGGGAAGCCGAAGGGATGGAGCTCGATATCTCGGTGCCGGCGATTGAGCGCGGGGCAGAGTTGCAGGCGAGCGGACTCCGGCCGGTGATGGGGGCCCGCGAGCGTGCGGCTGAGTTCGCGCGTCTGCTTCGGGCGCGATAGAATTTCATGATCATCTACGGGATCAATCCGGTCCAGGAGGCGTTGCGCGCCGGACGCGTAAAGGAACTTCGCGTCAGCCAGCGCAGCGACGACCGTCTGCGCGATCTGGTGGCCCTTGCAGGCGATGGCGGCGTGCCGGTGCGCCGCGTGCCGCAGGACGCGCTCGATCGCGACTCCCACCGCGGCGTTCACCAGGGTGTCGTCGCGGAGGTCGAGGATCCCGAGGCGTATAGCGTGGAGGATCTGGTGCGCGGCGCACGCGGGGTGCCGCTCATCGTCGTGCTCGACGGCATCGAAGACCCGCATAACCTCGGCGCCATCCTTCGGACGGCCGACGCGGCGGGGGTCGACGGGGTCATCATTCAGAGCCGGCGTGTGGCGGCGCTCGGTGGCGCGGCAGCGAAGGCATCGGCCGGGGCGGTCTCGCACGTGAAGATTGCGGAGGTCGTGAATATCGCCCGCGCCATCGAGGAGCTCAAAGAGCTGAATGTCTGGACGGTGGGACTCGCGGGCGAGTCAAAAGCGTCTTATGACTCAATGGACTTCACCGCGCCGTCTGCGATTGTGCTCGGTGCCGAGGGGTCGGGGCTTCGGCGGCTGGTACGGGAACGATGCGACTTTCTGGCCGCCATCCCGATGGCGGGCCACGTGGGGAGCCTCAACGTCTCTGTTTCTGCGGGAATTGCGCTATTTGAGGCGGTCAGACAGCGGAAATCCTGAAGCGTGCCCGGCGAGCGCCTTGTGGTGCTGGCACGGGAAGTGCTATTATTCGCTCTTTGTCTGGCTGGCGTAGCTCAGTCCGGTAGAGCAGCTGATTTGTAATCAGCTGGTCGGGGGTTCAAATCCCTCCGCCAGCTCCACCAGCCGATTCGCGTCAGGGCTCGAGAGAACGGTCGAAAACAGCAGATTCCAACGACAAACGACAGAAAGGGAACGCCGCTAAGGCGTTCCGGCGGAAAGCGCGGCAAAGACGCGTAGCGTTTTCGGGGAGGTGGCAGAGCGGTCAATCGCAGCAGGCTGTAAACCTGCCGCCTTCGGGCTACGGAGGTTCGAACCCTCCCCTCCCCACCAAATAAACGGCGTGCAGGGGGCAAGGGTAGGGGCAGGGTTGGGGGTTAGGAAGCAGAAGGCGGGAGTAACTCAGTGGTAGAGTCACAGCCTTCCAAGCTGTTGGTCGCGGGTTCGATCCCCGTCTCCCGCTCCAGACCCTCTCGCGCAGTGAGCCTGCCGATGTAGCTCAGTTGGCAGAGCACGTCCTTGGTAAGGACGAGGTCACCAGTTCGATCCTGGTCATCGGCTCCAGTTTTTCGGTACGGCAACAGGCAACGACGTTATTCACCAGTAAGAGCGAGCGCAGAATTCATGGCCAAAGAGAAATTTGATCGTTCGAAACCGCACGTGAACGTGGGGACGATCGGACACATCGACCACGGGAAGACGACCTTGACGGCCGCCCTGACGAAGGTGGCGGCCGACAAGGGCTGGGCGAAGTACATCCCGTATGACGAAGTGGCGAAGGCGTCTGAATCGCAGGGCCGCCGTGACGACACGAAGATTTTGACGATTGCGTCGAGCCACGTCGAATACGCGACGGCGAACCGGCACTACGCGCACGTGGA
>CAMCNL010000085.1 GCA_945876205.1 Candidatus Sulfopaludibacter sp. SbA3 | reverse complement strand
CATGCCGAAGTACGGCTCCCAGCGCACGCCGCCGTTGAGCGTCACGCGGCTCGAGACCCTCCACGCATCCTGCGCGTAGACACCGACGTAGGTCTGGTCCATCGGCAGGATGTTGGGTGCGCCCTGTTCCAGGCGGAACAGGCGTCCCGTGAGGTAGTCGGCCAGGCCAAGCCCGGTCAGCGAGCCGTTGAAGGTGAACTGCCCGCCCGACCGCGCGTTGAGCTGCTGGTAGGAATCCCAGTACGCGAAGTTTCCGCCAATGCCCAACTGGTGGCTGCCCCGCACCAGCGTGATGTCGTCGGCAATCTGGTACGAATCGCTGGTCAGGATCGAATGGATCGAATCCGACTGCCCGACGTTGAAACCACCGGTCACGCTCAGGGTGATCTTGCCGGGGAAGTACGTGTAGACCTTCGACCCGACCGATGCCGCATCAACGAACGGCGCCCGGTCGGCGCGCAGGTCGCCCCGGTTGTACGCGAAGCGCAGGGAGTTGACCACGTTGGAGCTGAGCACGAACGTGTCGCCGAGGGTCAGCGAGTGCGACTTGACCTTGCGGTCGCCGCCGGCAAAACCCGACGTGAGGATGTCGCCCTTGGCCGGGTCCCACACCGGCAGCTCGTTGACGTTGGTGTACATGTAGCGGCCGAACACGCTGTGGTTGGTGCTGAGCTGATAGTCGACCTTGCCGACGCTCTGCCCTTCGTTGCTGTCCTGGCTCGCGGCCCACGTCACCTGCCCGCAGGGGTCGGTCGTGCTCGGGAGTTTTCTTGCGAGGTTCATCGCCGCCGGGCTGAAGAGCGCCGGATTGATCCGGTTGTTCACGAACGGCGCTCGCAGCGCGATCTGCCGCCCCTGGTTGCACGCCGGCGACGTGAAGGCGCTGAAGTCGCCTGCCAGCATGGCCGGGGTCGGCACCCACGCGATGTTCGCGGACGGCACCTGGCGGACGATGGTGCCCTGGAAGGCGCCGAAGAAAAACAGCTTGTCGTTGACGATCGGTCCGCCGATTGTCCCGCCGAACTGGCTGCGCTTCAACCCGTCGTCGAGACGCTTGCCGTCAGGGCCCACTGCCGAAAACGGGTTGGTCGCGTTGAAGCGCTTGTCGCGGAGAAACTCGAAGGCGTTTCCGGAGAAGCGGTTGGTGCCCGACTTGGTGACGGCGTTGACCGACGCGCCCGAGTGCATGCCGTTCTGCGCGGAGAGGCCGCTGGTGGCGACGCTGAATTCCTGCAGCGCGTCCGGGAAGGGCAGCGGGAAGTTGAGGTTGTTGTAGGGGTCGTTGTGCATGGCGCCGTCGAGGAGATACGCGACGCCGTAGGACAGCCCGCCACCGACGGAACTCGAGACGCCGCCCGGGTTCGACCGCGGGGTGACGTTGCCGGTGTCGACCGCCGCGCCCGCCAGCACGAGGAGACTGGTCACCTGCCGGCCCTGGAGCGGCAACTCGACGATGCGTTCGTTCTCGACGACCTCGGAGATGCCGGCGCTCCGGACGTCCACGAGCGGTGTGGAGGCCTCAACGGACACTGTCTCCTCGAGATTGCCAACCGCCATCGTGGCGTTGATCGTCGGCGTCGACCCGACCTGCAGGACGATGCCGGTCTGTTCGTAGGTCTTGAATCCCTGCAGGGAGACCTCGAGCTTGTAGGGACCGGTGGGCAGGTTGGGCAGCAAGTAGGCGCCCGAGTCGTCGGTGACGACCGTTCGCGTGAAGCCGGTGTCGGTCTGCGTCACCGTGACCGTGACACCGGGCAGCACGGCGCCGCTCGAGTCGCGAACGGTGCCCGCCAGTTCGGCGGTCGAGAGTTGTGCCGATGCGAGACCGCAGGTCAGCAGCACCATCAGGGCCGCCGTCCACACATGTCTGAGAACGCGAGTCATTCCAGCCTCCTTCATGAGTTCATAACCGATCAAAATCGTGCGTCGCAGGGCGTGGGGTCCCATTTGCTGCCGTCAGCTTCTTTCTTGAAGTGCAGCGAGGTCACCCACGGCGTTTGGAGATACGTCGGGTCGTCCACGACGTTGGTGACGACCATGTACTGGTCGCCGTTGCGTTCTTTCTGCACGTCCCAGTACTCCGTGAACACCGCGTTCGCGCTGTAGGGGACGCCGTTCTTGCGGAGGTAGCCGGGCTTCAGGCGTGTCGTCACCGACTTCATCGAGCCGTAGCGCGGGCCGGCGCCCCGACCGCCCGCCGCCATGACCCACTGCGCCGTGGAGACACCCTGCCACGACGGCGCGCCGCCGGGAGCGGAGCCGGTGCGGAACGGGAAGAGACGCGTCTGCATGCCGTAGTCGGTTTCGAGCTTCAGCGTGTTGTCGTCGAGCCACGAGACGCGCAGCCGCGTCGGGCCGCGCATCAGCCCGGGGGCGCCGTACGCCCGGCACTGCTCGCCTGCGGATTGGTCCTTGGCCGGATCCCACAGATCGGCGACGCGCTTGCCCTCGGCGTTGATGGGGATGCTCGCGTAGTCGCCCTTGGCCGGCGTCACCATGCGCCAGCGCCAGTCTTCAGAAATGATCGCCACCCACGTACCGGTGAGGTCGATCGGCGCGCTGGTGCGCGCGGTGGGCGGACCGGCCGGCGCGGCACCGCGCCCACCACGTCCACCGCCCTGGGCGGACACGCCCGCGCTGATCGCCAGCGAAACGGCGAACCCGAGGCACAACGAACGAGCGAACCCGGAACCAGCAACCCGGAACATGGAACCCATTGTCAAGATTTCCTCGCCGGGGTCAGCCCCTTGTAGACAGTCTCAACGAACATGTCGGTCGTCCACGGTCCAGAGTCGGAGCCGTATCGCTTCCGGTAGCCCTGCGTGGGATTGGCGGCCTTCACCTGCTCGAGGGTCATGCCCTTGTCGATCATGTCCTGGATGACGTCGCGGATCACCGTCACCATGTCGCGGTATTCGACGACCTCGGCGTGATCCGAGATGCGGCCGTGACCCGGTACCAGATAGGTGCGGGGCTCCTTGTAGACCAGCGGCATCGCGGGGATGGCCAGTTCCAGCAGCCGGTTGAGGGCGTCGATCTCACCCTGGATCGTGCCGCCCCTGGCAGTGTCGATGACGGGGAACTGCCGCAGGTCGAGGATGTCGCCGGTGACGATGACGTCGGCACGGCGGAAGAAGACGATGCTGTCGCCATCGGTGTGCGCCGCCGGCTGGCGAATCACCTGGATGCCTTCGCTATTCAGGTACATCGCCTTGAACTTGCCGGTGAAGGTCTCGGTCGGCCAGGTGTCCACCGAGAACGGCGACGTCGAGCCCGTCGGCGCGCTCATCCGCATCAGCACGTTCTCGTGCGCGAGCACGGCGGCATTGTCGGCGGTGGCATTGAACGCCTGCGGATTGATGCTGAAGCCGGCCTTGGCCAGCACCTCGTTGCCGCCCACGTGATCGGGATCCGCGCTGGTGTTGATGATGTAGCGAATCGGCCGGTTGCTGATGGCTTTCACCGCCGCCAGGACGTTCTCAGCCGTCGCCGCAGAACCGCTGTCGACGAGGACGATCCCGTCGTCGCCGATCTGTACCGAGACGTTGGCGCCGCCGCCGAAGATGACGTAGAAGTTCGGCTTGATCTGAATCGTCTCGATACCGGCCGGCGCTGCGGTGGCGGCTGGGGCGGCCGGACGTTGTTGGGCATTGAGACCGAGCGTCGTGTAGCCTGCCCCAAGAACAATCACGAGCGCGATCAGTCGTCCCGGTGTCTTGTACATGGAAGTCCCTTACGATTGGTATATGAATGGGTCCTGCGAGGACGGAAACCTTGTACCCGGTTACCTGACGCAAGTCAAGACTCGGCGGGCACGGCGCGTGACGATAAGCGCATTGCTGACAGTCGGATAGGCGGTACGTGGACGGCGAGTACCTGCGGCGGGCGACGCTCAACGATCTTCAGGACGTGGCGTCTTGGATCGGGTCGGCACGGGAGTGCGAGCTCTGGGCCGGCCCACGGCTCCCATTTCCGCTCGATGTGACTCTGTTGCCGGCGCGGATCGACTTCGACGAGGCCAGGACGTTTGCGATGTCGTCGGCCGATCGCCTGGTCGCCTTCGGCCAGATCGTGCCGAAGGCGCTTCGCCGCGCGCACCTGGCCCGCGTCATCGTCGCGCCCGCGGCTCGCGGCCGCGGCCACGGCGAACGCCTGATCCGGCTGCTCATCGCCGAGGCGCGGCAACTGTTGCACCTCCGCGTCAGCCTCAACGTCGACCGGGAAAACGTGGTGGCGATCGCGCTGTACTCGAAGGTCGGCTTTCACGAAACGGAGCGGCCCGCCGACGAACCGGACGCGCACGGCTCGCGATATATGGAGCTTCGTACGTGACCGTGATAACGTCTGTAGTTGCCTCGGCCACAACTCTCACGTCGGAGATGCCTGGATGGAAGTAGTACCAGTTACCATCGGATCGCGCGGATTTGCGTCAACGTCCCGCCGCGATTGGTGGTGGGTGACCCCGCTCGCGATCTTCATCGGTCTGTCGTCTTTCGTCGGTTATTCGACGTGGGCGGCCTTTCAGAACGCGCACTATGCGTTCGGCCCGTATCTCTCGCCGTTCTACGCGCCTGAGATCTGGGGCGACTCGCCGCACGCGTGGTTCGGGCCAAAACCGGGGTTCATCCCGGATTGGGTGCCGTTCTCGCCGGCGCTGCTGATCCTGCCGTTCCCAGCGCTCTTCAGGTTTACCTGCTATTACTACCGTGGCGCGTACTACAAATCGTTCTGGCTCGACCCGCCAGCCTGCGCCGTCGGCGAGCCCCGCACAGGCTACCGGGGTGAGCAGTCGTTTCCGCTGGTGATGCAGAACATCCACCGCTACTTCATGTGGATCGCGGTGATCTTTCTGCTGCTCCTGTCGTACGACGTCTGGCTCGCGCTCTGGTTTCCGGCGCCCGGCGGCGGTGAGACATTCGGGATCGGCGTCGGCACGATCGTGCTGGCGGTCAACGTCGTCCTTCTCAGTTGCTACACGCTCGGCTGCCACGTGATGCGCCACATCGTCGGAGGATCGTACGACGAGGTGTCCAAGCATCCAGTCTGCGACCGCGCCTACGCCTGTTCGACGGCACTCAACTACAAGCATCAATTGTTTGCCTGGTGCAGCCTGTTCTCGGTGGGTTTTGCCGACATCTACATCCGCCTCTGCTCGATGGGGATCTGGACTGATCTGAGGCTTCTCTAATGGCACACCAGACCCATTCGTATGACGTCCTGATCATCGGGGCGGGCGGCGCCGGGCTGCGTGCGGCGATCGAAGCGGCCAACGCCGGCGTGACGGTCGGCCTCATCTGCAAGTCGCTCCTCGGCAAGGCCCACACCGTGATGGCCGAAGGCGGCATGGCGGCGGCCATGGCGCACAACGACGACCGCGACAGCTGGCGCGTGCACTTCGCCGACACGATGCGCGGCGGGCAGTACGTCAACAACTGGCGGATGGCCGAGCTCCACGCCAAGGAAGCGCCCGACCGCGTGCGTGAGCTCGAAGGGTGGGGCGCGGTATTCGACCGCACCAAGGACGGCCGCATCAACCAGCGGAACTTCGGCGGCCACCGGTATCCGCGGCTGGCGCACGTGGGCGACCGCACCGGCCTCGAGCTGATTCGCACGCTTCAGGACCACACCGTCTATCTCGGCGTCGACGTCCACATGGAGCACACGGTCATCGACCTGGTGCTCGACAACGGGCGCGCCGCAGGCGTGCTCGCCTACGACCGGGCGAACGGCCAGTTCAAGGTCTTTTCCGCCAAGGCGATCATCCTCGCCACCGGCGGTCTCGGCCGCGCCTACCGGGTCACGAGCAATAGCTGGGAAGGCACCGGCGACGGCCACGCGCTGGCGTATCGCGCGGGCGCTGAGCTCATCGACATGGAGTTCATCCAGTTCCATCCGACCGGGATGGTCTGGCCGCCCAGTGTCAAGGGCATCCTGGTGACCGAAGGCGTGCGCGGCGAGGGCGGGGTCCTCAAGAACAAAGAGGGCCGCCGCTTCATGTTCGACGACATCCCCGACAACTACAAGCCGCAGACCGCCGCGGATGAAGAAGAGGGCTGGCGCTACACCCAGAACGACAAGAGCGCGCGGCGTCCACCGGAGCTGCTGACCCGCGACCACGTCGCGCGCTGCATCAATCGCGAAGTCAAGGCGGGCCGCGGCTCTCCACACGGCGGCGTCTTCCTCGACATCGCCTGGATCAAGGAAAAGCTGCCGAACGCCGCGGAGCACATCCAGCGCAAGCTCCCGAGCATGTACCACCAGTTCATGCAGCTCGCCGACCTCGACATCACCACGACGCCGATGGAGGTGGGTCCGACGACGCATTACGTCATGGGCGGGATTCGCGTGGACGGCGACACCCAGATGTCGACGATTCCCGGCCTCTTTGCGGCGGGCGAATGCGCCTCGGGCATCAACGGCGCCAATCGGCTCGGCGGCAACTCGCTGTCGGACCTGATCGTGTTCGGCAAGCGCGCCGGCGAGTACGCGGCGGTGTGGGCGCGCGAGAACGGCGCCCCGCGCGTGGACGAGGGCGCCCTGGCCGCGATCGAGCGGACCGCGCTCGACCCGTTCACCCGGGGCGAGCACGGTGAAAACCCCTACAAGCTGCAGCAGGATCTCCAGGACACGATGCAGGATCTCGTCGGCATCGTCCGCCTCGAAGGGGAAATGCAGACGGCGCTCGGACGGCTGCAGGAATACAAGGCACGTCTGACGCGCGTTGGTGTGACCGGCGGGCGCGAGTATCACTCGGGCTGGCACACGGCGCTGGACCTGCGGAACCTGCTGGCGGTGTCGGAGGCGATTACGCTCTCCGCCATCGAGCGCAAGGAAAGCCGCGGCGGTCATTTCCGTGAGGACTACCCGGAGAAGCTCGACCAGTTCGCCACCTTCAACGTCATGACGAAGCAGGGCAGCGGGGGAGCGGTGCAGGTCTCGCACGTGCCGATTCCGCCGATGCCACCCGAGTTGAAACAGGTCATCGAGGAGCAGAAGTCCTAATGGAGACCCAGGCAACCTTCAAGATCTGGCGGACGCACCCGGGCGGCGACGGCACGTTCCAGACGTTCAAGACGACGGTCACCGAGGGCATGGTGGTGCTCGACGTCGTCCACAAGATCCAGGCGGAGCAGGCGCCGGATCTGGCGGTGCGGTGGAACTGCAAGGCCGGCAAGTGCGGATCGTGCTCGGCGGAGATCAACGGCAATCCCCGGCTGATGTGCATGACGCGGATGAACGAGCTCGACACGTGGGAGCAGATCACCGTCGAGCCGATGCGGACGTTTCCGCCGATCAAGGATCTGGTGACCGACGTCTCCTGGAACTTCCGGGTGAAGAAGGGGATCAAGAAGTTCAAGCCGCGGCCCGCCGACCAGCCGGACGGCACGTGGCGGGTGGCGCAGCGCGACGTCGATCGGGTGCAGGAATTCCGCAAGTGCATCGAGTGCTTCCTCTGCCAGGACGTCTGTCACGTGCTGCGCGAGCACAACAAGCACGACGAGTTCATCGGGCCTCGCTTCCTCGTCTACGCCGCGAACCTCGAGATGAATCCGATCGATTCGGACGATCGCATCCCGGATCTGAAGGAGCAGCACGGCATCGGCTACTGCAACATCACCAAGTGCTGCACCAAGGTCTGTCCCGAGCACATCCACATCACCGACAACGCGATCATCCCGCTGAAGGAACGGGTCGTGAGCCGCTACTACGATCCGGTCACACGCATCCTGAGGATGTTCAAGTAGGTCCGGACTTGCTCCGGGCCACAGAGGCACAGAGACACGGAGCTCTTACGTTGTGGGGGCCGGCTTTAGCCGGCCCTTCCTTTGTACGCTGCAGGCGATAAGATCGCTTGGCGCCGCATGGGATTGTTTCGAATCGCGCTCGCCAACATCGAATTCCCGGCTTCTCCTGCGGAGTCGGTCGCGCTCGCGCTGCAGGCGGTCGCAGACGCCGCGATCGCGCGCGCGGACATCATCTGCTTTCCTGAGTGCTTCGTTCCCGGCTATCGAAGCACGGCGAACCCGGGCCTTCCTCCCGATCGGGTTTTCCTCGAAGGCGCATGGTCGGCCATCGCCGCGGCTGCTGCGAAAGCGAATGTCGCCGTCATCCTTGGCACCGAACGCATCGTCGATGGCGGCCTCCGGATCTCCGCCCTGGTGATCAATCGCGACGGCACGATCGCGGGGTTCCAGGACAAGGTGCAGCTCGACCCTTCCGAGGACGCGATCTATGCGCCGGGATCCGGCAGGCGGGTGTTTCAATCCGGTCCGCTGACGTTCGGGATCGCCATCTGTCACGAAGGGTGGCGCTATCCGGAAACGGTCCGCTGGTCCGTCCGGCATGGCGCACAGGTGGTGTTTCACCCGCATATCACCGAAGTCGAGCCCGGCGGCTGCCAGCCGTCGACGTTCGCGGACCCCGCGAACTCATTTCATGAGAAGGCCGCGTTGTGCCGGGCCGCGGAGAACACCTGCTTCTTTGCGACGGTGAACTGTGCGATCCCCGGATCGACCACGACGTCGGCCGTCGTCGGGCCCGACGGCAGGTTGATCGCCTACCAGCCGTACGGCCGGCGCGGACTACTGATCGCGGACATCAACCTTGCCGACGCCACGGGTCTGCTGGCGTCCCGATACAAGCCTCATGAGTCCCAGGGTCCAGATTCCGCCGGAGATTGAGGAGTATCGCGATGAGCGGTGGCGCCGCGACGAGATGCGGCCGATCGAGACCGCCTTCGACGCGGAGCGCTTCATCGAGCAGGTCGGCTTCGCCGCCTGCCTGACGGACTCCAGGCGACCGGGGCCGTCGTTGTACACCGCCGTCTGCGGACGACGCGACGCCGTGATGCCGCGCAACGTACAGAAGGATCCTGAGGCTTCACTCACGTGGGTCTTGAAGGACGAAATCGTGAAGCGCGGCAAGGTCTACTACGCGAAGCTGGGCCGCGGAAAGACGATGTTTCTGGCGCCGCGGATGATCCCGTACTTTCACGCCATCTTCGGCATTCGGCGATCGGAGGAGAAGCGGCGGCTGAGCGGCAACGCGCAGAAGATCCTGCGCGTGCTTCGCAGCGAATGGGAGATGAGCACCAGCGACCTGCGCGACGAATCGGGCGTGAAGGATCGGACGGCGTTCACGAAAGGCGTGGATGAATTGCAGGCCGCCATGATCGTGATGCCGAGCGAAGTGTTCTATCAGCCGAAGTTCACCTACATCTGGACGCGTGGCGTCGGGCGGTTTCCCGATGCCCTGCGACGGCGGGTGAGCCGCGACACCGCGCTGCTCGAGATCGCCCGCTGCTTTCTGTCTGGAGCGGGCATGACGATTCCCGGCGAGATGGCGCGCGTAACAGGCTTGCCGCGGCCGGCGGCCGGCCTGGGCAATCTGGCGCTCGTCGCCGAAGGGTACGCGACGATGCTCGCGCGCGGCGTCTACCAACTGGCGGACAGGCCGCGCGATATATTGGAACGATGAGCGCGAGTGCTCGTCCGCTCGACCGCGCCAATGCATTCTGCGCGCGGTACGGCTTCCGGCGGCGTTCCACCGGATGCAGGCGCTCGTGCGTTGCTTCAGCCAGGCTAAGGCGACCTCGATACGTGTGGAGAGTCGCGCATCATGGACCCATACAACCTCGGACGATTCATCCAGGCCCAGGACGAAGCCTACCAACAGGCTCTCTCCGAGATCAGGAGCGGCCGCAAGCAGTCACACTGGATGTGGTACGTGTTTCCACAATTCGAGGGTCTCGGGATGAGTGCCACGTCCCATCGATATGCGATCAAGAGCGTCGACGAGGCTCGCGCGTACCTGGCGCATCAGGTACTCGGACCTCGACTACGTGAGTGCGCTGAAGGCGTCCTTGGCGTCGAGGCTGCGTCCGCAGCCGATATATTCGGTTCACCGGACGATATGAAGCTGCGATCGTCGGCCACGCTGTTCGCACATGTATCGCCAACCGGCTCGGTATTTCACCAACTGCTCGACAAGTACTTTCAAGGACAGTCGGACAGGAAGACGCTGCAGTTGATAGGACGCTGACGCGGGACACGCAGGCGAGCTCCACGTGGTGTTCAGCAAACCACTTCGCGAGGGAATCCGGCGGGGGAGGATCCGATGCAGTATTCGCATCTGGACGCGGCCCCACGTCAAGGTAGGCGGTCGTTATCGGATGGACGAGGGCCACATCATCGTCGACTCAATCGCGCCGATTCGTCTCAGCGACATCACGCACGATCTCTCCCGTGAATCAGGGTTCGAGAGCGTGGAGGCCTTGCTGGCAATCGCGAAACATGGCAGCGGCGAGAACGTGTACTTGATTCGGTTCCACTACTCACCGTTGTAAGGATGCCAGTGTCAGTCCCGAGGCATCAACTGGCTGGGCTGATGTCATTCCAGGATTGATGCCCCCATGAAGGACCGGCGATTCACCGCGTGAACGGTCGGCGATCCACCGCGGCGCGTGACGCGTTGTTCCGCTCGGCCTCCGGTTCGACGGCGCGGAAAAACGCTCGTGACGGCTCGACGACGAGCGCCTCGTGAGCGACGATGCCCCGCCTTCGCCACGGCTTCGGCGCGGCAAGTCCCAACGGAGTCTGACGGGACTTGGTCAGGAAAGCCGTCGCGGCATTTTTGTACTTCGCCGATCGCGCCGCTCACAGTCGGCCATCGCCGGAACAACACGTCCCGCGCCGCGGGACATCGCCGAAGATTCGAGGACCCACGAGTTCGGCGGGATTGACGCCGCCTCGGATGCTGCGTTACTCGCCGCGCCTACTTCACCTCCACGAAATCAGAGGCCATCGGCGGATACGTGAAGAACTCGAGATACCGGAAATCGGCGTTCGTTCGATTGATGGTGGTGTGCTTCTTTCCCGCAGGAATGTAGTAGATGTCGCCGGTCTTGAACGCGAGTTCTTTGCCCTCGATCACTTCGGTGGCTTCTCCGCTGATGGCGACGATGATCGACTCCCGGTTCACGTGATAGTGGTAGGCCACCTGGGTCCCGGCCGGAAGCACGCCGAACATGCCGCCGAGGTGCTCGGCCCCCTGGCCCGCGGTCAGAATCTCCGGGCGGAACGGCTCGCCAGGGGTGGGTATCTGGAACTTGGCGTAGTCCCCGCTCTTGAAGATCAGGACCGTCGGTTCGTGTTTCCCCTCGGGGACTCCCCGCATCTCAATCGCGACCGGCTCATCGCCACGCTGCTGCGCTGACAACTGTGCGCCACTGTTCAACGAGACGACGACGACAATCAGGGATGCGAGCCGACGGACGAGTGGGTTCATGGTGAGTCCTTTCGTAGACGCCCATTGGTCAGGCGGGCGCAGGTTCTGGCACATCACGAGCGTGCCTGGAGTCGACGTCAAGACCAAGTATATGTGCGGGGTGGTACGGAATCGGCCGAGACAGCAGTAAGTTCGAACGTCTCCTACGCCACGTCTTTGCAGACGTGTTGCGCGAGGACTTCGTTGATCAGCGTCTGATAGCCCACACGTCGGCGGCGCGCCTCTTTGCGGAACTGATCGAGCACGCCCGGGTCGACACGGATCGCGATCAACTGGCGCGCTTCGTCACCGAGCGGGGGCCTACCCACGCGACGCATTACCTTGAGTTGCTGGGGCGAGGACTCGGGAATGTCAGAGTAGTCAATCTCTCCCGCCGTACGCCGCGCGCTCGCGGCGATTCGCGCGCCGCGCGCTGATGACCCGGATCGTTTCGGCATCGCCGCTCCTCCTGAGTGTGTAGGCAACCATGAGCACGCGCCCGTCGCCGGCTCGCCCCAGCCGCAGAAACCGTGTTTCAGCCCCCGAGTGCTGGAGATCCGGGCCGTCCAGGCCATTGGCATCGAGAAAGATCGTCACGGCATCGTCGAACGAGACGCCGTGTTTCGCCGCGTTGGCCTCAGCCTTTCGCGGGTCCCACTCGAACACCTATTCAGTATATACGTAATGACGCGGCGTGCTGAGAGAAGCCACATGGCGTTCGAGGTCACATTGCGGTCGCGGCGCGGGACCCGTTGTTCCGGCGTGGGCCGACTGTGAGCGGCGCGATCGGCGAAGTACAAAAATGCCGCGACGGCTTTCCTGACCAAGTCCCGTCAGACTCCGTTGGGACTTGCCGCGCCGAAGCCGTGGCGAAGGCGGGGCATCGTCGCTCACGAGGCGTTCGTCGTCGAGCCGTCGCGAGCGTTTTTCCGCGCCGTCGAACCGGAGGCCAAGCGGAACAACGGGTTCCGCGTCGCGACGGGGGCGCAGGCCTAGGGGAGGGGACGTCGAACGGTCCGGCTGAAGCCGGACACTACGTACGAGGCGATCCGTTCAGGAAGGCGTCGGCTTGTTCGTGGGCGTGATAGGAGCTGCGGACGAGGGGGCCTGACTCGACGTGGACGAAGCCTTTGCTCAGGGCGATGGCTTTGAGCTCGGCGAATTCGTCGGGGTGGTAGTAGCGGACCATCGGCGCATGCGACGGCGTGGGCCGCAGGTATTGGCCGATCGTCAGGATCGAGACGCCGACGTTGCTCAGGTCGGTGAAGACCTGGACGATCTCGTCGATCTCTTCGCCGAGTCCCACCATGATGCCGGTCTTGGTGCCGATGTTCGGCCGATACCGGCGTGAGCGATCGAGCAGTTCGAGCGACCGCGGATACTTTCCACCGGACCTGGCCATGCGATAGAGGCGCGGGACGGTTTCGATGTTGTGGTTGAGGACGTCGGGGCCGGCGTCGAGGACGACGCGAAGCGACGTCTCGATGCCCTGGAAGTCAGGAATGAGCACCTCGATCCGGCAGTCGGGCACCCGCTCGCGCGTGAGCCGGATCGTTTCCGCGAAGATGAAGGCCCCGCCGTCCGCGAGATCGTCCCGGTCGACGGAGGTGATCACCGCGTGCCGCAGCGCCATCGATGCTATCGCGCCGGCGACGCGCTCGGGTTCCGCTGTGTCGAGCTCGTGTGGCTTGCCGTGCGACACGGCGCAGTAGGAACACGCGCGCGTGCAGACGTCGCCGAGGATCATGAAGGTCGCCGTGCCGTGGTGCCAGCACTCGCCGATATTGGGGCAGCGCGCTTCCTCGCACACCGTGTGGAGCCGCAGCTCCTTCATCAACCCCTTCAGCCGGAGATAGTTCTCCGACCCCGGGGCCCGAACCTTGAGCCACTCGGGCTTCGGCTCGCGCGGACGAATGAACTCGAGGGGTGCTTCAACGGGCATCTATGGATAGTCTAATGGACCGGAGGCCTAAAGGTTGGATCGGAGACTCGCCATCACGTGGCTCGGCCACTCCACATTTCTCATCAGGACGCCAGGTGGCACGCGCGTCATGTTCGACCCATGGCTCGCGCGGAACCCCGCTTGCCCCCAGGCGATGAAGAAGCCGCCGAAGGTGGACCTGATCCTCGTCTCTCATGGCCACCGCGACCATATGGACGACCTCGTTGCCGTCGCCCGCGAGAGCGGATCGCCGGTGGTCGCCATGCCAGAGTTGTGTGACTGGCTCGGACGCAAGGGCATCGCGAACCTGTCGCCGATGAACAAGGGCGGCTCCCAGCATGTGGCCGGCCTGGACGTAACGATGACCGAGGCGCTCCATAGCAGCGGCTACGTGGACAACGGGCAAATGGTCTACATGGGCGAGCCGGCAGGGTTTGTCGTCCGCCTCGAAGACGGCGTCACGCTCTACTTCGCGGGCGACACGGCCCTGTTTGGCGACATGCGTCTGATCGGAGAGATGCACAAGCCAGACATCGCATTTCTGCCGATCGGCGATCGCTTCACCATGGGACCCGTGGCGGCTGCGCGCGCCTGCGAGTTTCTCGGCGTGCGACAGGTCGTGCCGATGCATTGGGGAACCTTCCCGATCCTCACGGGAACGCCCGCCGAGCTGAAGCGGCTCGTCGAACCGCGAGGCGTTCAGGTGCTGGAACTGAAGCCGGGGGAAACGGCCGAATAGTTTACGAGTACGACGTGGCCTAAAGGCCACGCGCTACAGGCGATTGGACTGCCGCCCGTAGCGCTGCCGCCTGTAGCGCGCGCCCTTCAGGGTGCGCGACTACTGAATCGTGATTGTCCCCTGCAGGTTCGTGTTCGAATTCTGGTTGTGATCGTGGTACCCGCACGTCCTGCGCGTGTTCAGGTTGCCGGTCTGTTTCGTCTGCCCGGGACTGAGAAACCCGACTTGGTTGAGCTCCGGGCAATCGGTGTGTTCGGGATGCGGGTCCGAGTCCATTTCATGGGCGCGCGTATTGTTGTTCACAAACGTGACGCGCGTGCCAGCCGCGACGGTGAGCGCCTTCGGTGAGACGACGCCAGCGGCGCTGATCGTGATCGTCGTTCCTCCGCCCGGCGCCGGCGTGGGCGTCGGGGTAGGGGTGGGTGCCGGCGTCGGTGAGGGTGTCGGCGCGGGCGACGGACTCGGAGATGGCGACGTAGGACTGCTCCCGCCGCCGCAGGCTGCGACCGTCAGCGCGAGCGTCATGGCCGCGCCGGCACACCAGATCAGCAATCGCCTCATTGGAAGAATTTCCTCGAGATATTGAAGCCCAGGAACCAGTCGTCATTATTGAAG
>CAMCNL010000084.1 GCA_945876205.1 Candidatus Sulfopaludibacter sp. SbA3 | reverse complement strand
TCAACGACCATTTCGTCGACTGCTTTCGACGAAACCAAGTTGCCAAAGACTGAGCGAAGATCCCGTCGCGCGACCTCCAGGATCTGCTCAGCGTGCTCCCGGTCGTTCATAGAGAACAACGCCTTCCTTCAGCGCACGCGCGATGACGTGGTTCGTCGTCGTGCGCCACCGCTCCAGTTCGCTTGGATCAAAAAGCAGCACGTCTACAGGGTGGCGATCCGCGGGAATACCACGTCGAATATCGCCGATGATTCGTCGTCTGCTCCGCGTCGGCGAGAACGGCCGGTCATCAATGACCAAGAGATCGATATCAGAATCGTCGTTGGCTGTCCCTGTCGCCTGTGAACCGAACAAGACCACCAGGAGCGGGTTGACCTGCCGTAATACCGCATCGCGCAGCGATTCCACGACTTGGGAATCGAAGTCACCAACGCTCTTGAGCGGATGTCGGGAGGCGGTGCTCACTCGCGTCATTCTAGACGGTCCGGTGGCCTTTAGGCCTGGAGTTCGCTGAAACGTTGGCCCACCCAGCGCCTGAATCGCCCGTCCTGCCCATCATGCGACGGCGTCTGGCTGATAGAGATGCTTCTGGAAGCCAGTAAACACCTTACCGATCTCCTCTGCTCGTCCCAGGTCGGCCACGGCGTCATTCCTTCCGTTCTCGCTCTTCGCTCCCTCCGGGATCGCGACCTTGCGCGAATGCTACGTCACCTTGATCTTCTTCTTCTTCCCATTTGCCTCGACTACTGCAGCCTTGATGCGCGAATACTCATCTGCGTTCATCCTGAACTGCGAGTAGTCGGTGTCGCGGTAGTTGTTCTTCAACTCGTTCATCAGGTAGCTGCGCCGGGTAGGTTCGTTGTCGTGGTTGCTCCAGAAGAAGTTCGTTGCCGACACCCCGTTCTGCTTTGCCATCAACTTCCACACCGCTGGGGCTTGTCGGGGGTCATATCCAGCATCAACCATGTATTGCAACCCAATACGATCGGACTGATTCTCAAGGGCGCGCTGGTGCCCGCTGACAATCGCCCCGTTGACCAGGGTGGCCATGTCCGCACTACTGCGGATTCCGTAGGCGGCCGCGACGATACCTGCGAGCGCAATCCCGAAGCGTGCCTTCTTGTGATACTGCTGTTGGCGCCATGTATGTTCGTGGGTCGCGTGGGCAATTTCGTGACCAACGACAGCCGCCAACTGCGCCTCGTTCTCCAACATCTCCATGAGACCTGAATTGACGACCACGATGCCGTTCGGCGTGGCAAACGCATTAACCGCGTCATCCTGCACCACGTGGAACTGAAAGGGAATCTTACGAGGATCATCGACGGGTAGATCGCGCTGGTATGCAGGCACCAGCCGCTGACCAAGGTTCGTAACGTAGGCCTGCACATCTGCGTCCGGTACGAGCTTGAACTTCCCAATCTGGTCGATCTTCAGCTCACCAGCTTTGAGGCCCTGCGCGGGCTTGACGGAAGTCTTCAGCGACTTCCACATTTTGGCCTCGCCATCCTCCAGGTCGTTCGATGCGAACTCGATGCGCTCAGCCAGAATCCGCCCCGTGTCGCGGTCGCGCTTCCCCTCGTACGTCATCGCCATGCCGATCGTCACGTCATCCAGTGACTTGAGCGGCTCGGCGGCTTCCTCATCATCCGCAGCAGCGTTCGCCTTTCCCTTCTGTTCTGCGAGCTTCTTCTCCCGCTTGGTGGGCTTGAAGACGACGGCGGTGGCATTGGTGATGCGGATCAGCTGCCCGTCCGCTCGCAGTTCACCTCCCCAGGTGCCGTCGAGGAGCTGGATCCCCTCGGGACGAACGGACACAAAGGCCGTCTGCTTGATGGACTTGAACTGCTCGAGATCGACCTTGACCGACCTGGCTTTCAACTCGCCGCTCTGCTCGTTCAGAGAGCCCTTGATCTCGAGTTCAACGCCGACGCGAATGTCTCCAAGTTCGAAGGTGATATCCGGCGAGGCATTCTCAAAGTCGAGCGCCAGAACCTGATCGCGCGCGATCCGATAGTCCTCAATGTCGAAATCCGTCGGACTCCTGAATTCCGTCACATAGCCGCGAATCGTGACGTCCTTGAGCTTGGGTGTCTGAGCCAGCGCCGGCGCAATGAACAGCACACACGCGACGGCGATCGAGAACCCGCGTTTCATGGCCTGCTCCTCGTCTATGACCGTTGTGGTCTCGTTTCCGTTCAGGGACTTGTGCAACTTCCGTCGCTGTACCGCCAGCAACTGACGCCCCCGTGACTCGAGCACGCGCCACTCCCCGTGGCGGTGCTCAGGCTCCCATCACGACACACCGCGCCGACCCTGTAGCGCGGGCTCGGAGCGGGCGAAGGAGAGGGAGCCGGAGTTGGCGCGGGTGCTGGTGCGGGTGCGGGAACAGGAAATGGTGGCGGCTGCGCTCCCTCGCCTCTTTCGACGCGAATCGTGTAGGCGCCGGATGCTTGCGCCTCCACGATGATCGTGCCGTTCAGATCCGTTCGGTAGACCGTCGCTCGCTGATCTGCATAACGCTGGAGCGCCGCCCGATCGGGGTGTCCGTAGCTGTTGCCCGCGCCAACGTTGACGATGACGGCCTCGGGTCCGAGCGTGGCAATCCCTGCCGCCGTATCACCCTGGTCGGAGCCATGGTGACTGGCCTTGTGCATCTGCACCGTCGGCAGTAACTCGCGCTGATGCGTCAGCAGCCAGGACCACTCACGATCCTCCGCATCTCCGGCCAACGACAGATGGAAGCTTCCGTAGTTGACGACAACGGGGATCGAGTTGTCGTTCTGGTCCCACGGGACAATTCGAGGCGGCTCGATCACCTGGAGAGAGGCATCCCCGAGTGCGATGCGGCGTGTCGTGGGTTCGAGAATCTGACTTCCCGCTGCAGCGGCAGCCGCGAGCACCCGCGCGTAGACCTGCGTCGTCGCCAGGACGCCGTTGTCCATGTAGTAAGGGGGACGGAAGAGACCGAGGATCTCGGCGAGCCCCCCTATGTGATCGGCATGATTGTGCGACGCGATGACCAGGTCGAGCTGCGAGATGCCGAGACTGGTGAGATAGTCGCGCATCCGCGTCGGATGCTCACCCGCGTCATAGACGACGTTCTGACCTGAGGGGCTCTGGATCAGAACCCCATCGCCCTGACCGACGTCCACGAAGTGCACGCGGAGGGTTGCGGGAGCCTGCTGGGTCTGCAGCTGCGCCGCGCCGAGGAGCAGCAGCGCGAACGCAAGAACGACGCGGAGTTTCCTCACAACTCGAGATCGCCTTTCGGTCCTCGAGTCAACTGCTCACGAATGCTGCGGGCCTGAGCCAGTCGCTCTCCGCGTTTTTCAGGATCAAGTTCGAACAGGAGTGACGTGGCGCCTGCCCCGGCGGCGACGGAGGCGTCGATGACGTCGCCCTCGCGGGCGGCGGCAGGGAGCCAGCTACGGGGAACGCGCAGTGTCTGCGCGCGGTCGTCTTCGAGGACAGCCCACTCGGAGCCCTCGAAGCGATCGACTGTGTAGAGTGGCAATCACGGCCTCCGCCCTCCGGGCTTCCGCTACCCGCAGGGTTGGGCACATACTACCCCGGCCGTCGCGACTGACTGTCGGTCTTTGTCTGGCTTTGTATCGATTTATTTGCGGGTTTGGCCGGATGCGTGCGATGTAGAGGATCGGCCCGCTGTCATCGGCGGCAGTTACGAGCGGGTATCCGGTGCTCGCGGCTGCGGGATCGTTCAGATCAGAATCGCACGCGCAGGCCTATCACGATGAGGAGTGGGGCGTCCCGCAGCACGACGCACGCGCGCTGTGGGAGATGCTGAAGCTTCAATTCCATGCGTGCTAAGATCGCGAACAGGATGAGCCGGCGCTTTACGATCAAAGCAAGTTTGATAGCCAAACCGCTGTCATTCTCAGCGACTGCCAAGAAATACGGCCTTCACGCAACCGACACCGCCAAAGTTCGCGCATTTATTGAAGGCGAAACGGGACCCAATGGACTGACGGTGTCGCGCAAGAGCGCCCGAGCTGCCACTGGTGATCGATTCGTGAAATCTGCCAGACGCAGCAGCGACGTGCGCGGTGCTGGATCTCAGAAGTTAAAGGTTCAGGGACGCCGACGATCGGGCTGAGGCACGAGCCAAGTAGCTTTGGCACGTTCAAAGATCGTTCCTTCCGACGTCTTCATCAATGCTCCGTTCGACGGGGCATACGAAAACGTCTTCCTTGCACTCATTGCCGGCTTGGTGAGCCTCGGCCTGAATCCGAGGTGCGTCCTCGAGGTTCCCCCCTCAATCGACCGCCTCAGGCGCCTGGACTCGATCATTCGAAGCTGCCCGTTCTCACTGCATGACTTATCGCGGGTGCAGGTCGGCCGCGCTGGCCCCTTCCGGGTCCCTCGATTCAATATGCCGTTTGAACTCGGCCTGGCGGCTGCGGTGGCGCTTGCGACACATCCTCCGAAGCACCAGTGGCTGGTCCTGGAACGTATTCGACATCGCGTTGGACAGTCCCTGAGCGACATCGCCGGCTACGACGCGAACATCCACCACGGCACGGTTGAAGGCACCATTAACGTAGTGTTGGACATCTTCGGCAATGTCCGCAATCCGCCCCTATCAGCGACAGAGGACCTCCTCTGGGTCTATCGGAAGTTGAGCCGGTTCCGCAGGACTTTGCCCGCTGGTGTGTACCGCGCCAGCTCATTCAAACAACTGGTGCTTGCGGCCAGAGGATTTGTTATCGAGCGGGTCGAATCTCGACTCCACTTGAGCAGCTACTATATTTAGAGAATCGACTCGCTGTCATCGGCAGCAACTACGAGCGGGTAGGCTCGCAAGCACGCCTCCGCGAGCGACGTCTGTCTCGCCGGAACGGGTCACCGCGAATGGGCCGTGTCGTCGCCAATGGGGCGGCCTGACGCTGACTTTGATGATTACACGTGATCCAGGTAAAATTGGTCAGTGATTCGGAGCTTCGCGGATCAGGCCACCGCGGACGTCTATCTGGGCAGCGACTCCAAGGCGGCCCGTCGCATCCCGAAGCCGCTCTGGCCTGTCGTTCGCCGGAAACTCGATGCGCTACATCGAGCCAGAACGGTACGCGATCTCCGATTCCCCGGCGGCAACCGATTGGAAGGACTGAAGGGCGCGCGGGCCGGCGAGTGGAGCCTGCGGGTCAACGAGCAGTACCGCATCACCTTTCGTTTCGAGGACGGCTATGCCCACGAAGTCGCGTGCGAAGACTACCATTGAGGGACCAGCGTCGGTCCTTGCGCTCAAGCGCCCCCCGACCCACCCGGGCGAGATGTTGCTCGAGGAGTTCCTGAAGCCGGCCGCCCTGACACAGGTCGATGCGGCGCGCCAGATGGGAATTCCGCTCAACCGGCTCAATGAGGTCATTCGGGGCAAACGTGGCGTGACCGCCGACACGGCTCTGCGCCTGTCGAGCCTCCTCGGTACGTCTGCGGAGTTCTGGTTGGGGCTGCAGAACGATTGGGACTTGTGGCACGCCGCGCGGACGCTGCGCAAGGCTGGCTGAGGCACACGTCAACGCGCGCCAGGCCCAATCATCGCCAGGAACGGTAGATCGGGCGTCACCAAAGCCGTGTGCGAATGTGTGCGAATAGAGTCGTCGCTGGCGTCCGCGTCAGCACATGACTTCGACCAGCGTGAGGGGCTGAGTGTGGCAATATCGTAGGAGTTCGAGTCCCCTCTTCCGCATTAGTCCCGCGCAATGTCACACCGTGCGCGCAGACGTGGAACCGCGATCATGGGCAGCCTCGGGCTCCTGCTCGCGTCGGCCGCAGGCCTAGCGCTTCTTGGCCGCCCTCCGGACGAGGCCGTATCGCCCTCTTCCCCCACTCGCCACCGAGGCTCGCACCAACTTCGGTTGCGCGATGCGTGCCGCCGGCGCCAGCGTCGGGGACTCCTCGTCGACGACGGAGATGACGAGCTTCTTTCCAAGCACGGCGAACGCCGCTTCCATCTGCTCCAACTGCGAACCATGCCCGACCCGGAGCACGCGATCGACTTGCGGCAGATGCCACTTGAGCCGCCTTGCCAATTCGGCTTTGCCGACCTTCCCGGCACGCATGGCCCGATAGAGCTCGATCTTCGCCGTGTCGAGCGCCGGCAATTCAATGCCGTCGCCGGTCACGACCGACGGAGCCGGAATGTCACGGCGATCCTTCATGAATGCGTCGAAGATCGTCAGCAGCGCATCAGGGGCACGCGCCAAGGCCTCCTCACGCGTCTCGCCGAACGTCACGGCCTCCCGCACATCCGGGAATGTCACCGTGAACTGGCCGTCGTCCGGCGTGATCCTGACTGGATACCGCATACCGCCCCCTACTTCACACCATGCAACACACCTATTGCGTTGGTCAACAGAGATGTTGCGCGTGGCCGACGTGCTCTTCACGATGATCCTTTACCGTCGTCATCGTCGTTGTCGCGGTCATCCTGAACGTGGCGGTTCGAGCGCGAGCCGTTCATATCGCTCGCGAGCGACCGGAGATGACGGGTTTGACCAGGCCGATGGCGAAGTGGCGACATACTTCGAAAGCTGGCAGAATCAGTTCGTGAGCCCGACGGTTCTCCAGAGCGGTCGGTATCGGCTCTTTTTCTTTTCGAGCGACCGCGGGGAACCGGCGCACGTTCACGTCGCGCGCGAACGGAAGTCGGCAAAGTTCTGGCTGGCGCCGGTTCGGCTGGAATACAACCTGGGATTCCCGCCGACAGAGTTGAACACAGTGGCCGCCATCGTTCGCGGACACGAGGCCCAGTTACTGCAGGCGTGGGATGACTACTTCAAGTCCGGCAACTGACACACTCGTCGCGACGGGCGTCAAGGTCACGAGCGACTCGCTGATCGTCGATCTGCATGATGGCCGCGTGGTCTCGGTGCCACTGACGTGGTACCCCCGTCTGGTCGAGGGGACACCGCGCGAGCGGCGGAGGTGGGAGTTGATTGGCCCTGGCATCGGCATCCACTGGCCGGACCTCGACGAAGACATCTCAGTCGACGCGTTGTTACGAGGACTGGGATCAAACGAAACCGCATCCTCATTGAAGCGCTGGCGAGCATGCCGCCAGCGTCCAACCAAGGCGCCGCAGTCGACACACAAGGGCAAGCCGAAGCAACGACCTCGCGCGGCTCGCGCCTGAACGCAACGTCAGTACATGCGTGTCTCTACAGCTTGAGGAACATGTACGGTTGCGGCGACTCTCGGTAGCCTGGCGAATCGTAGAGCGACCGCCCCTCCGCAGACGCCGCGAGTCCGACGACCCTGTGCCCCGCTTCTCTACACCACTGACCCGCTTGGCCGCATTTTCCTACTGGAGCGCGCGCTGGGCTGCCCTACGGAACGAACGGCTTCCAGCTCCCCGCCCCGCCCAGCACTTCGTTCGGCCTGAACCGCCCTTTGTAATCGAGCGACCGGCAGCCTTCCACGTAGTAGCCAAGGTAGACGTGCGGCAGTCCGCGCTGGCGCGCCGAGGCGATGATCGACATCACGTTGTAGGTCCCCAGAGAACGGTGGCGCTCCGCGGGGTCGTAATAGAAGTAGATCGCGGAGAGGCCTTCCGGCAGTGCATCCACGTAGCCGACGCCGATCAGCCGGTCGCCGACGTAGTAACTCCACTCCTCCGTGCGAAACGGATTCTCGAGCAGCAGCCCCAGGTGCTCACCCGCATCCGCAGGCCACCCCTTCGCCTCATGCCCGTGTTGCTGGAACTTCGCGAACAGATCCAGCTTCTCGGCGGAGCTCGTTGGAGTGGCGATGCGAAGCGTGATCGCCGCCTGGTTCTTCTTCCACGCCCGCCGCTGGCTCTCACGCGGGCGGAATGTGTCCACTGGCACACGCACGGATTGGCACATCCGGCATGACGGGCAGTCGGGGCGAAACATCACGTAGCCAAAACGCCGCCATCCCTCGCGCAGGCGATCCATGTACTCCGCGGGGCGCATCCCGGGTGCCAGCTCGTAGCGGAGCTGCTGCACACGATCGGGAAGGTATTCGCACGGCGAGGGCGGCACGGTGAACGTCAGGTCGCGGTTCATGACAGCAGCGTCTGCAATTCAGTGTAACGGCACTGGTGAACATGCGGTACAACCCTATCCACCCTCATGAAAGCGATTCTTCATACCCGTTACGGATCGCTGGCGCGGTCATGCACTACTTCTGAACTTCCAAGCAAAGAGTGTCGCCTGTTACCAGCCGCGTTCGGCATGCCGGGCCGCCTTAGTCGACGAACTCATGAGACACCTGGAATTGTAGGTGCCGTGGGCGCGGGCTCGGTTTAGGATCGCTCTTTCGCACACAAGGAGCAGCCATATGTCCGTCTCAGGCTTCATCAGAATCCCCGCGGCACTACTGATCGTCGTCGGCTCGATCGCCCTGCAGGTCGCGAGCGTCCAGGCACAGCAGCGCGGAGGCACTCCGCAGACCGACGCGGTACAACCCGTCAACACGGGCGCGAATCCCTACATCGTCACCAGGGATTGGGCACAGCTCACCAAGGAGGCCCGGCCCTGGGGCGGCTCCAACGGCGTCGCCATCGATCGCGACGGCAAGACCGTGTGGGCGACGGACCGCTGCTCGCCGGGCACCGCGCCGGGCTGTCTCGGCACGAAGGCGAATCCGGTTCACCACTTCGATGAGTCAGGCAAGGAGATCAGAAGCTTCGGCGGCGGCATGTTCGTCTGGCCGCATGGCATCCACGTGGACCGCGACGGCAACGTCTGGGTGACCGACGCACGCGCCGCCAGCGCCGACGAGCTCACCAAGTTTCCCGGCGAAGACAAGAAAGGCAGCGTCGTCGTGAAGTTCAGCCCCGAGGGCAAGGTGCTGATGACGCTCGGCAAGCCGGGCGTGAGAGGCAATCCTCCCGAGGCGCTGACCGACCCGACCGATGTCGTCACCGATCCGGGCAACGGCGATGTCTACGTCGCGGAAAGTCATACGGACGTCGCCGACCCGAATTTGATCGGCCGCGTCTCGGTGTTCGACAAGAACGGGAAGTTCCTGCGCATCATCGGCAAGACCGGCACGGGTCCGGGCGAGTTCCGTACGCCGCACGGACTCGAGTTCGATTCGCAGGGCCGCCTGATCGTCGCCGACCGCCACAACCACCGCGTCCAGATCCTGACGAAGGACGGCACGTTCGTCCGTGAGTTCGACGACTTCGGCCGCAGTAGCGGACTCGCCATCGACAAGAACGACGTGATCTATACGGCCGACTCGGAGTCAACCGAGCGTGTGCATCCTGGCTGGCAGCGAGGCGTCCGGATCGGCAGTCTCAAGGACGGCAAGGTGACGGTGTTCATTCCGCCGCACGCCGTGCCGAATTCAACCGATGGCGCGATGGGCGAAGGCATCGCCATCGACGCCGCCGGCAACGTCTACACGGCCGAAGCCGCGCTGAGGGGCGTCACGAAATACGTGAAGCGCTAGACGCGCGACGATCCTCCGCTCGAAGGCGCGTGAAGAGCTGCTCCGACGCGGCTCGCAGCAGCGGCAGGTTGCCCTCCATGCTGCCCGAGACGTCGAGCATGACGATGATCCGGATGGCGCGGGGCGTGTTGTCGAACAGGGTGATGGGCTGGGGCTTGCCTTCGTCGCGCACCTCGAACGCCTCGCGCGTGAGCGTCGTGACGAGCCGGCCGTCCCGGTCGGTCACGGTCGCGTAGACATGCACGGCATCACCCGTGCCCCGGAAGACCGCCTGCTGGCCCGCCGCGCCAACCGTCGCCATGAGGCACGCGGCGAGTGTCACGAACCGTGACATGCGAGTCATGCGTCTAGTGATACCACGGGCGCGCGGCGCATGACAGAATCCTCACACCCCCAACATGCCGAGCCCGCCCGTCGTTCACGTTGCTGCGATTCGGAAGACGTACGGGCGAACGGTGGCTGTGGATGAGGTGTCGTTCAACGTCCAGCCGGGCGAGATCTTCGGCCTCATCGGACCCAACGGCGCCGGCAAGACCACGACGATGGAGTGCGTCGAGGGATTGCGGGTACCCGACCGCGGCGCCATCTCGGTACTGGGATTGGATCCCGCACGCAATCGCCACGCGCTGCAGGAGCGGATCGGCGTGCAGTTGCAGGAGGCGCAGCTCCAGAAGCGGATCAAGGTCATCGAAGCGGTCGGCCTCTGGGCGTCGCTCTACCAGAAGCCGCTGGACGGCGATCGCCTGATCGAGCAACTCGGTCTGAGCGACAAGCGGAACGCCTGGTTCATGACGCTCTCGGGCGGGCAGAAGCAGCGGCTGTTCATCGCCCTCGCTCTTATCAACGACCCGGAAGTCGTGTTTCTCGACGAACTGACCACCGGACTCGATCCGCAGGCGCGCCGCGCGATCTGGGACCTGGTTCGGGGCATCCGCCAGCGTGGCAAGACGGTGCTGTTGACGACGCACCTGATGGAGGAGGCGGAGCGTCTCTGCGACCGCGTGGCGATCATCGACCACGGACGCATCATCGACATCGGCGCGCCCGCGGAGCTCGTGCTGCGGCACTGCCCCGAACGCACGGTGTTCGTCGCGACCGACGATGTGACGGCTGCGGAGCGGTTTCGCGCCCTTCCGCAAGTGCAGTCAGTCGTCTCGGACCCCTCGACTGCGCTCGGGGCAGGAGGGCAACTGATTATTCGCGGCCAGGGAGACCTGGTCACGGAGGTCATTCACTGCCTGGCAGAACACCGAATCCGGGTCACCGATTTCCGCACCGAGGTGCCGACGCTCGAGGACGTCTTCCTCAAGCTGACCGGGCACCTGATTCGCGACTGAGGCCTGCACCATGCTGCGCGGACTGTGGCAACTCACCTGGCTGGAAATCAAGATCTTCGCGCGAGAGCCGCTCGGCCTCGTCGGGTCGATCGCCTTTCCCGTGTTGATCTTCGTCGTCTTGCGCCGCGCGACGGGGTCGGTTCGCGGCGTGGCGGCCCTGCCGCGGTTCGTCTCGGTCGATCTACCGGTGTTCGCGTCGGTGATGATCGCGGCGAGCGCGGTGCTGTCGCTGGTGGCGATCATCGCGATCTATCGTGAAGGCGGCATCCTCAAGCGGCTGCGAGCGACCCCGCTTCGGCCGCACACGATCCTGACCGCGCACGTGCTGGTGAAACTCCTGTTCACGGCCGTCACGCTGGGTGCGCTGATCATGGTCGGCCGGCGAATCTATCCCGTGGACGCCGGGGTGCCGCTGCTGTCGTACACGGTGGCGCTGCTCTTCAGCACGGCGAGCCTGATCTCGCTCGGGTTCGTCCTCGCCAGCGTGGTACCGACCGCACGATTCGCGCAGCCGATCGGGAGCCTCGCCCTCTATCCCATGCTCGGCTTCTCTGGACTCTTCGTCCCGGTGGAATCGCTCCCGCCCATGCTGCAGGCGATTGCCCGAGCGCTGCCCCTCACCTACGCCGTGTCACTACTCCGGGGCATCTGGCACGGCGAAGGGTGGGCCGCTCACGCTTCCGACGCCGCGATACTGGCCCTGATGTTCCTGATTTTTACGGCGATCGCCACCAAAGTGTTCAGGTGGGAATAACTGAGGCCGCCCTCGCGAAACAGGCGGATGCTGGCGCCCGAACGCTAGATTTAGCCGCGGCCGCGACGACGGTTGGTCTTGATCATCGTCTTCGCCTCCCGCAGTTTCGCCGCCTGGCTCTGCGCCCGTTTGGCGGCGGCGCCAGCCGGAGCCGGCTTGCGGTGTTTCTTTCCGGGGGCATCGACGGCGCCGCCGCTCCGGCCCTTGGTGGTTGCGCGTGACGCCGCCGCAGGCGTCTTCTTCGACGCCTTCGTCATGCCCTCCGCGAAGTGCTCCAGCAGCTCCGCGGCGCCGTCACGCACGCTGGCGATCTGCTGATTCAGCTTCGCGCGGTCGACGCGATCCAGCCAACCTTCCGCCTTCGCCTGAAACGTCCCGGCCATCCGCCCGAGTTCCTCGGCAAACGCGAGAACCCGCTGCTCCGTCGTCTCGGCTGTCACATTTCCCTTGTCGCGCTTCGCCATTTGAGTTCCCCTCTCACGGTCCGCCTGAAGGCGGACACTACGTACGTCTTTGTCTAGTGTAGGAGTTTTTCGTACGCGAGAACTAGATCGAACTCAGGTCGATGACGAACCTGAACCGGACGTCGCTCTTGAGGACGCGTTCATAGGCCTCATTGATGCGCGACATCGGGATGACTTCGATCTCCGCGGCGATGCCATGCGTGCCGCAGAAGTCGAGCATCTCCTGGGTTTCCGGAATGCTGCCGATCAACGAACCGGCCAGGCGGCGACGGCCGCCGATCAGCGCGAAGGCATTCACCGGCACCGCTTCCTCAGGCACACCCACCTGCACCATCGTGCCGTCGATCTTCAGCAGCCCAAGCAAGGCGCTCCAATCGATCGGCGCGCTCACGGTATTGACGATCAGGTCGAACGCACCGGCCAGGCTCGTGAATGTGGCTGGATCGGATGTCGCCCGGTAGTCGTCCGCGCCCAGCCGCGTGCCGTCGGCCTGCTTGGCCAGCGACTGGCTGAGCACCGTCACGTGGGCGCCCATGGCGTGGGCGATCTGCACCCCCATGTGGCCGAGGCCGCCGAGGCCGATGATCGCCACCTTCTTGCCCGGACCTGTCTTCCAGTGCGCGAGCGGTGAGTACAAGGTGATGCCAGCGCACAGGAGCGGCGCCGCGACGTCGAGCGGCAGATTGTCGGGGATGCGCAGAACGTAGTCCTGCTTCACGGTGATCGCCTGCGAGTAGCCGCCGAAGGTGGGCGTCTTCTTGTCGTGCTCGTAGCCGTTGTAGGTCAGGACCAGCGTGTCGAGATGATATTGCTCGTCGTCGCGGCCGCACTTCCCGATCGACGCCCCGCCATCGACGAAACAGCCAACGCCAACCCGGTCGCCTATCTTGAACTTCGTCACGGCGCTGCCGACCGCCGAGACGATACCGGCGATCTCGTGACCCGGCACCATCGGAAACACGGATCCGCCCCAGCCGTCGCGCGCCTGGTGAATGTCGGAGTGGCAGACCCCGCAGAACTTGCTCTCGATCACCACATCGTCAGCGCGAGGCTCCCGACGATCGACCTGAAACGGAGCCAGAGGCGTGTCTGCGGCTTGCGCCGCGTAGGCTTTGATTCGCGACCTAGACGCCGTGTCCATACCCCGACTCGTGCAGCGCGTGGTGTGTCGTGGCCGTCGGCGTGTCGAAAGGATCGACCGGCTCCGCCACCACCACGGTCGTCGTGCGCACGGTGCTGACCACCGCGACGATGTCGTTGTCGGTGAGGACTTTTCGATCGTCGGCAATGGACATGAGCGCGCGGTAGACCTCGAGCAGTTCCACCGCTTCGAGCTCGATGCCCAGGTCCTGGCAGCGGCGCTTCACGGCGGCGCGACCGGAGTGCTTGCCGAGTACCAGCGGGTTCCAGGGCGCGCCGACGTCCTCGGGACGCATGATCTCGTAGGTGCGGCGATCCTTCAGGAAGCCGTCCTGGTGGATGCCGGCTTCGTGCGAGAAGGCGTTGCGGCCGACGACGGCCTTATTCGATTGCACGGCCTGCCCCGTCAGCTTCGTGAGCAGCTCGCTCGACTGGTAGATCTGCGCCGGGTCGACGCCCACCTCGTACGGCAGGCGATCGCCGCGGACGCGGAACGCCATCACGATCTCTTCGAGCGCCGCGTTGCCCGCGCGCTCGCCGATGCCGTTGATGGTGCACTCGACCTGCCGGGCGCCGCCGTTGACGGCCGCCAGCGAATTGGCCACCGCGAGGCCCAGGTCGTCATGGCAGTGCGTGCTGAAGATCACCTTGTCGGAGTTCGGGATGCGCTCGCGGACGCGCTGAAAGAAGTCGAGCGTCTCGTCCGGCGTGCTGTAGCCAACCGTGTCGGGCAGGTTGATCGTGCTGGCGCCGACCTTGATGACCGCCTCGATCACGCGGCAGAGGAAATCGAAGTCGCTGCGGGTGGCGTCTTCCGCGGAGAACTCGACGTCAAACGTGTGGTGACGCGCGTAGCGGACGGCGTCGACCGCCGCCTCGAGGCACTGCTCGCGCGTGATGCGCAGCTTGGCCTGGAGATGCAGGTCGGACGTCGCGATGAACGTGTGGATGCGCCCCTGGGCGGCCGGCTTGATCGACCAGGCCGCCTTCTCGAGGTCGGCGCGGTGGCAGCGCGCGAGGCACGCAATGACCGGGCGGCGCAACTCGGTGGCAATCAGGCGAACCGCTTCGGCGTCGGCCGGCGAGGCAATCGGGAACCCGGCTTCGATGATATCGACGCCCAGGGTATCGAGTTGACGGGCAAGCTGGAGCTTCTCGGCCGGGCGTAGCGAAAACCCGGGGGCCTGTTCCCCGTCGCGCAGCGTCGTGTCGAAGATCCAGACTCGATCCTTACCCATCTGATTTCCTCCCGCCGAAGCCGATGCGAAGGCGGCCCCCTTTAGTCAGTAGACGCGACCGGGTGGGATAATGTCAAAATGATAGTTATTCTGCTTTGATTATCGGTGCTTATACTGGAGCCGTGCAGTGGAACTAGCTGAACTACGCGTTTTCCTTAAGGTTGCGGCCGAAAGGAGCTTTTCCAGAGCAGCCATGAAGCTGCA
>CAMCNL010000083.1 GCA_945876205.1 Candidatus Sulfopaludibacter sp. SbA3 | reverse complement strand
GGCAGCTCCGCGCCGGCGCCGAGCGAGGCTTCCGCCCATGCACGCGTCGCGGCGAGGCGGGTTTTCACGTCGCGCAGGAGCGCCCGATACGGCTCGCGTGCATCGCCGACGCGCGCCCGGAGCGCCGGCGTCGCGGTGGTCATCGACAGCTCCTCGCGCAGCGCCTCGACTTCGCCCAGGTAGAGCTGCGCGGCGACCCAGCGCATGATCATGCAGGTCTGCCGCGTGATCTCCGGCGTGACGTTCGGATTGCCGTCGCGGTCACCGCCCATCCAGGAGCCGAAGCGGACGGGACCGGTCTCGAGGCCGAGCGCGCGCCCGGTGGCCGCATGCAGCGCGCGATCGACGCTGCGGACGTAGCGCGGGATGGCATCCCACAGGCTCTGCTCGAAGACGACCAGGCCGCTGCGCACTTCGTCGAGCGGCGTCGGCCGCTGATGGCGCACTTCGTCGGTGTCCCACGCGGCCAGGATCTCGGCTCGCAGCGCATCGACCGCTTCCTCGCGCTCTGGACGCGTCAGGTCCGGCCGTTCGCGCTGCGAGAGCAGCGCCGCAATCCGGTTGTACTTGTGGATCAGCGTGCGCCGCGAGACTTCCGTGGGATGCGCCGTGAGCACGAGCTCGACACGCAGGGCGCGCACGGCGTCGTGCAACTGATCGGGCGCAACCCCGCCGGCAACGAGGCGCGCGAACGTTTCCTCGCAGGATCCCCGCTGCGGCGGCGCATTCGGTTCGCGCAGGTAGGCGCGGCGCCGCCGGATCCGGTGATGCTGTTCGGCGACGTTGGCGAGGTTGAGAAAGTGCGCGAACGCGCGCGCCAGCGGTAACGCCGATTCCACCGGCAGGAGCGCCAGCAGGAGCGCGAGCTGTCGAAAGTCGCGATCGTCGCCGCGCCGCGCCTCGCGCGCCAGCGTCCGGACGCGCTCGACCGTCTCGAAGAGTCCCGGCTCCCCTCGCAACTGCAGCGTCTCGCCCAGTAACTCGCCAAGCAACCGCACATCGTCTCGAAGCGCCTTATGAGGATCCGGTTCCATGTATCCCGTGATCGTACCGCATTCGCTCAGACAAAAACGCTCGCCACGAAGACACGAAGGCATGGCCACGAAGGCACGAAGGCATCGCCACGAAGGCACGAAGAAAGAATGGTCGGGACCTTCGTGGCTTCGTGGCTTCCAGCTTCGTGTTCTTCGTGCCCTTCGTGGCTAAAAGCTACCGGCCGCGCACGGTGACGTTGACGCGGTACTCGCCGCTGTTGTCGTCCAGGTAGTCGTCATTGATACCGAGATAGAGACGGCCGCTCGTGGCGGCGCGCATCGAGCCGCGCTGACCGAGGAAGGTCGGCGCCCCGTTGCCTACACGCGCGATCAGGCCGCCCGCCGGGCCCTGCGCCACCGGAGCTTGCGCTGCACGTCGTCCGCTCCGCGAGCCGGCCGGCGTGGCCGTGTCGTTCGCGGTGGCGCTCAGTTGCACGTTGCCCTGCGCGTCCACGACCACGGTCTGTCCCGCCGTCAGGTTGATACCCGTATCCGTCCAACGCTGGTTGGCGTCAACGTACACAAGGTTGTTGTTGGCGCCCGTCGTCGCGACCGCGCCAGCGTTCTGTCCGGCCATTTCGGCCCGGGTCAGATAGTTGTCGCCATTGCGATCGAGCTGGTGGAACGCCGTATCGCTCGCGTGCCATTCACGCAACTCAATCCGGTTGTTGTTGTTCTCGTCGAGGAATTCGAATCGCTCGCCGCGATCGAAGTCCTCGTCCTCGGCGGTGCGGCCCTGCCGGAAGCGGCCGGTCTGCACTTCTTCCCCTGCGATGACGCCGTCGTTGTTCCAGTCATGCATGCGGAACGACTGCCGGTTGCCCTGCCACTCCGCCTGGGTGATCGAACCGTCGTTGTTGCTATCCATCCCACGGAAGCGGGCAGCGGCGAGTGGCCCCTGCTCGTTTGCCGGCGCGGCGGCCGCGCCCCCTGTCTGGTTGTTGCCCTGGTTGTTACTCTGGTTGTTGCCCGGGGCGCAGAATGACAGACCGCCCGATCCGGGGACGCCCCAGTTGCCGTTCTGCTGGTTGTACTCGGCCGAGTCGACCAGGTTGTCGACCACCGGCCCGATGCCCTGCCGCTCGAGCGCAAGGGCGTTGGCCCGCACGCCTTCCGGATCGGGCTGACGGCCGAGGATATGCCGGTAAAGCGTGCCCGCGGAGCGGATGAACGGCGTTTCCTCGCCGTTCTCGCGGCGAATGAATCTCTGGTTGTGCTCCTGTGACTTGGCGATGGCACGGACCAGCTCTTTCACGGTCAATTGACCGTTGGACAGTTGGTTCTGCCACTGCTGGCTCCCGGCGTCTGCTCCCCGCTCGAGGATGTGCCTGTAGAGCTCATCGACAACCCGGCGGGCGTCGGTGGTGCACTGAGCAAAGGCTGACTGTGAGACGAACGTCAATGCGATAGCGAAACTGGCTGCACGCCACATGGCGGATCCCTCCCTGTTAGGGGCGATCTCGCACGATTTATGCCGACGTTAAAGAAGAGCTTTTTCCCGTCGATTACTACCTGCAGTCAAACCCTTATGCACAACCACATCGTCGAACTGGGACTAAAGGACATTCGGAGCGCCACGCACGTCGCCAATATGGCCACGTTTCGCGCGCTCCTGTGCGAAGTCCTCGACTTCTTCGATGAGGTGCTCTCTTCACAGGATGAGGGGCTCGACGGCAAAAACCTCTGCGACCGCGTTGGACACTTCCGCGGGTTGCTGGCGGCGGCGATGGACCACGGGCATATCGCGGCCATCGCGGCCCCGCTCCTGGCCGTCTGCCAGGAAACGTTCGAGCGCCTCAAGCGCCAGCGCGAGGACACCCGCGAAGAGCTTGCCGGGCTGATCATCCACGTCCGCGATGCGATGTCGGTCATCGTCGGCGAAGGCGCGGCGTTCAGCGAAGATCTCAACGACTCCACCGAGCGGCTCGAGGCCCTGAAGCGGATCCCCAATCTGCAGGAGCTCAAGGCGGGCCTGGCGCGCGAAGTACGCGCCCTCAAGCAGGTCGCTCGCGAGCGCGAGCAGAGCTGGCAGAGCACGGTGACCGCGTTCGAGGCTAAGGTCGCGCGGCTCGAAGCGCAGCTTCGGGCCAGCCAGGAAGAGGCGTCGATCGACCCGCTCACGGGCGTGGCCAACCGCCGCGCCTTCGACCGCGTGCTCCGCGCCTCAATGGAAGGCCGGAACCGCCGTTTCGTGCTGGCGGTGCTCGACGTCGACGATTTCAAGCGCATCAACGATACGTTCGGCCACACGGTTGGCGACGACGTGCTGAAGACCGTGGCCGACACCCTCAAGGGTGCCGTGCGCGGCGACGACGTCGTCGCGAGAATCGGGGGCGACGAATTCGCGCTCGTCGCGCAGGGTCTGACCCTCGACCAGGCGGACCGGCGCATGCGCTCGATGATGGCGATGTTGAACGACGCCAAGGTCGGGCTGAACGGCGCCCACGTCTCGGTGAGCTGCGGCATCGCGGAGTTTTCGGCCGGCGACACCGCGCAGAGCCTGATGAGCCGGGCCGACGAAGCCGTCTACGAGGCCAAGCGCAGCGGCAAGCACCACATCATCACGAAAACGACGCCCTACATCCGCGACCTCAAAGCCAGTTGATTCCAGATACAATCACTGGATGACCTATCCAGAACATTTCGTGGCTCCCTTTCGAGCCGAGTTGACCCAGCTCGGCGTCGAGGAGCTGCGTACCGCGGCCGACGTCGATGCCGCCGTCAACACCTCCGGCACCCTGATGATCGTCGTCAACTCGATCTGCGGCTGCGCGGCCGGCAAGGCGCGTCCTGGCGTTGCGCTGGCGCTGAAGAACGCCGTGAAGCCCGATCGCGTCGCGACCGTCTTTGCAGGCGCCGACATGGAAGCCACCGAGCGCGCGCGCGGCTATTTCACCGGCTATCCGCCCTCGTCGCCCTCAATCGGACTGCTGCGCGACGGCAAGCTCGTCTGGATGCTCGAGCGCCGGCAGATTGAAAACCAGGGCCCCGAGCAGATCGCCTCCGCGCTGACGTCGGCTTTCGAGCAGTTCTGCGGCAGGCCCGTCACGCACTGAGCTCCCCGCCACGCTGTGCACAATTGAACCGTCTCATCCACGCCACTCTTCCTATAATGGCTGGGTGTTGATCGCGCGAGCCGTACGACGGCTCATTACCTGATGGCGGACTCGGCTCCTTCACTTCTCGACCCGGAGACCCAGCCGGAGATCGCCTCGCCCCTCCCTCCCCTATTCAGTCCCGAACAACTGGAGTCGCACGCGCTGGCGTTGGCGGCGGCCCACGCGTTGGCTGCCGACCCGCGCCGCGCGCGTCCGCTGCTGCCGCGGCTCGACGAGAGCGCCGCGAAGCTGGAAGAGGCGTATCAATATCTCTCGACCGTCGCGCGCAAGGATCCCCAGACGGTCGCCTCTGAAGACTGGCTCCGCGACAACTACCATATCGTCCAGGATCAGGTCCGCGAGGTACGCCAGGATCTGCCGCGGAAGTTCTACATCGAGCTTCCAAAGCTTGGCCCGCCGAAGCCGGGCGAAGGCCGGCCGGATGCCTACGAGGGATACCCGCGCGTCTACCTGATCGGCCGTGAGCTCATTGCCCATACCGCGGGACGCCTGGACCTCGAAACGCTGATCGACTTCGTCACCGCCTACCAGCGGGAGGCGCTGCTCACGATCGGCGAGACGTGGGCCATCCCGATCATGCTGCGGCTCGCCCTGGTCGAGGACCTGCGGCGCCTGGTCGACGGGGTCGTCATGGCTCGCCGCAGCCGCGAGAAGGCGCGCAAGTGGGAGACGGCGCTGGGCGCCGGGCGGCCGCTGCGCGAACAGGATCTCGATCGTCTGCTCCATGCCGAGATCGAAGCGAATGGCCGGCTCTCGGCGGCCTTCGTCGTGGAGCTGCTGCAGTGGCTGCGCGATCAACCCGCGTCGGCTGCCCCCGCGTGGCAGGCCCTGCAGCGGGCGCTCGAGGCGCAGGACGACTCCCCCGAAGAACTGCTTCGCATCGAGCATCAGCGCGAAGCCACCGATCAGCTCGCGATCGGCAACGTGATCACGAGCATGCGGCTGCTGTCGTCCGTCGACTGGACGACCTTCTTCGACCGCGTCAGCGTCGTCGAAGAAGCGCTGAAGCGCGACCCCGCCGGTGCCTACTCGCACATGGATGTCCCGACCCGGGATCGCTACCGGCACTCGATCGAAGAGCTGTCGCGCGGCTCGAAGACTCCCGAGCTGAATGTCGCCGAGCGCGCGGTCGCCCTGGCCCGCGAGGCGCAGGAGCACGACCCGGCCAACGACCGCCGGCATCACGTCGGCTACTTCCTGATTTCGCGCGGACGATTTCAGCTCGAGCAGTCTCTCAAGTATCCGCCGCGCTTCCGCGAACGTCTCGCCCGGCTCTTCTTCAAGTACCCCGGCTTTGGCTATCCCGGCACGATTACCCTGACCACCGGGCTCGGCGTCTGGGGCCTGATGGCCTACGGCGCGCGCGAGGGCGCCGGTCTCGGGATGCAGTGGCTGATTGGCCTGCTCGTGTTCAGTCCTGTCACCGAGCTGGCCATCGCGCTGCTGAATTCGCTCCTGACGTCGGCCATCCCGCCGCGCCAGTTGCCGAAGCTGGCGCTGAAGGACGGCATCCCCGCGCAGGACCGCACCATCGTCGCGGTGCCGGCGATCATCGATTCCGAATCGCGGATCGAGACGCTCTTTCACGACCTCGAGGTACGGTTTCTCGCCAATCGCGAAGCGAATCTCCACTTCGCGCTGCTCAGCGACTTTGCCGACGCCAGGGCCGAAACGACCCCGGGCGACGAACGCCTGTTGACGCTCGCGCGCGAGCGCGTGGACGCGCTCAACCAACGGCACGGCGGCAGCCGCTTCTACCTGTTCCACCGCGCGCGCAAGTGGAACGCCGCCCAGAACCGCTGGATGGGATGGGAGCGCAAGCGCGGCAAGCTGGCCGAGTTCAACCGGCTCCTGCGCGGCGCCACCGATACGACCTTCGTCGTGATGCGCGGCGACCTGTCGATCGTGCAATCGGTCAAGTACGTGATCACGCTCGACTCCGACACGCACCTGCCGATGCAGGCCGCCTGCCGCCTGGTCGGGACCTTGTCGCATCCGCTCAATCGTCCGCGGTTCGATGCGGAGCGTCAGCGCGTCACCGAGGGATACGGCGTGCTGCAGCCGCGCGTCCAGGTGAGCATCGAGAGCGCCGCGCGGACGACGTTTGCCCAGGTGTTTGCGGGGCACGTTGGCCTCGACCCGTACACGACCGCTGTCTCAGACGTCTACCAGGACCTGTTTCACGAGGGCAGCTACGTCGGCAAGGGCATCTACGACGTGGATGCGTTCGAGGCGGCGCTCGCGGGGCGTGTGCCGGAAAACGCCCTCCTGAGCCACGACCTCTTCGAAGGCCTCTACGCGCGAGCCGGCCTCTGCACCGACATCGAGCTGGTGGACGACTACCCGTCGAACTACCTTGCGTTTGCCGCGCGGCAGCACCGGGGGGTGCGCGGCGACTGGCAGATCCTGCGGTGGCTCTGGCGCACGGTGCCCGACGCAACCGGGCGGACGGTGCGCAACACGCTGCCCGCCATGGCGCGCTGGAAGATTCTCGACAACCTGCGGCGGAGCCTGCTCGCGCCTGCGCTCGTCCTCCTCTTGATCGCGGGCTGGACCTTCCTTCCAGGCTCTTCCCTCATCTGGTCGCTGCTGGCCCTGCTCGTGCTGGCGTTTCCGGCCTACATGCAGGTCGGGCGCTCGCTGACCAGCCGCATCCGCGGCGTGCCGCTGCGCGAGCACGTCCTCGCCGAGCGCGACAACCTGGCGGCGAGCGCGACGCAGGCGTTTCTCTCCACCGTCTTCCTGCTGCATCAGAGCTGGCTGATGCTGGACGCCATCGTCCGCACGCTCTGGCGCCTGCTGTTCACGCGGCGCCGGATGCTCGATTGGGTCACCGCGAATCACCGCGTCGACGTCGAAGCCACCCCGCGCAGTCTCTTCAAGCTGATGATCGCCGTACCGATCGCCGGCGGTGCGATCGCGTTGCTCGTCGGCATCGCTGACCTGAGCCACCTGCCGCTGGCCATTCCGGTCCTCGCGCTCTGGTGCATGTCGCCGATGCTCGCGTTTGCGACAGGACGACGGCTCAAGCACAACAAGATCGACCTCAATCGCTCCGAGCGCGCGGCGTTCCGCCGGATCGCGCGGAAGACGTGGAGGTTCTTCGACGACCTCGTCGGCCCCGCCGACCACTGGCTGATCCCCGACAACGTCCAGGAGAACCGGCTCGAGTTCGTCGCGCATCGCACCTCGCCCACCAACATCGGGCTGCAGCTCATGTCGACGCTGGCGGCGTATGACTTCGGCTACATCACCGTCAGGTCGCTCATCATCCGGCTCGAGGCGACGTTTGCGACGCTCCTCGCCATGCAGCGGTACCGCGGGCACTTCTACAACTGGTACGAGACGCGCACGCTCGACCCGCTGGCGCCTCGCTATATCTCGACCGTCGACAGCGGCAACCTGGCCGGCTATCTCGTCACGCTGCGCGCCGCGCTTTTGCAGCTCGACGAGAACACGCCGGTCATCACCCCTTCCTTCCTCGAAGGCCTCGACGATGTGATCGGGCTGATGGAAGAGGAGATCGGGCGCGGCGGTGAGCCCGGCAAGGGCGTCAACACCACCCGTCTGAAGAAAGAGCTCGCCCGCCTGCGCGCGGAGCTGACCGAGCGGCCCGGGACGCGTGACGAGTGGAAGGCGCTGCTCCTGCGGATCAGCGATCACCTCGCCCAGATTGGCGTCCGGCTTCATGAGATCGAAGAGCCCTTTTTTGCCGTCGAAGGGGGCGACAACGTCGAGGAGTCGCATGACGGCGATGCCAGCTACTGGCTCGACCAGGCGGCGGCCGCCGTCGCCGAACGCATGCGGGACCTCGAGCGCCCGATGCCGCGCACCGAGATCATCGAGCGCGCCGAACGGATGGCGGACATGGCCGACGACCTCGTCGAGGAGACCGAGTTCGATTTCCTCTTCGACGAAGAGCGCCGGCTGTTTTCAATCGGCTTCAACGTCGCCGAAGGCCGGCTCGACGCGTCGTACTACGACACGCTGGCGTCCGAGGCGCGGCTTGCCAGCTTCCTCGCCATCGCCACCGGCAAGATCAGTCACGACCACTGGTTCCG
Source organism: Candidatus Sulfopaludibacter sp. SbA3 (assembly GCA_945876205.1). Lineage (GTDB taxonomy): Bacteria > Acidobacteriota > Vicinamibacteria > Vicinamibacterales > UBA2999 > CANNDT01. Next base: position 6,381 of record CAMCNL010000083.1, on the reverse strand, counting down.
GCTTGGACGATCGCTGACGCCGATCGGCGGCTCGCGCGCGCTCCTCTCATGGAGCGCGTCGATGTTCGAGTACCTGATGCCGCTCCTGGTGATGCGGACGTATCCCGGCACGCTCCTCCATGAGACCTACGCCGCCGTGCTGCAGCGGCAGATGCAGTATGGCCAGCGGCGCGGCGTGCCGCGGGGCATCTCGGAGTCGGCGTATTACACGCAGGATCTCGAGGGCAACTATCAGTACCGCGCCTTCGGCGTGCCGGGTCTCGGCCTGAAGCGTGGTCTTGGCGACGATCTCGTCGTGGCGCCGTACGCCACCTTCCTCGCGGCGCCCCTCGACCCGACGGCCGTGCTCGCCAATGCCGAGCGCCTCCAGGCGGCCGGCCTCGAGGGCAAGTACGGGTTCTACGAGGCGATCGACTACACCGCCGATCGCATGCCGGAAAAGCACCCCGACGGCGGCGGCATCGTCCTGCCCACCTACATGGCTCACCACCAGGGGATGACCCTGGTGTCGATCGACAACGCGCTCAACGGCTGGCCGATGCAGAACCGCTTTCACGCCGACCTGCGCGTGCAGGCGGCGGAGCTCCTCCTGCAGGAGCGCATCCCGCATCTCGTGCCGCTCAAGAACGCGCCGGTCGAGAAGGCGGATCACGTCCCCACGACGCACAGGCTGCCGACGCTGCAGGTGCGCCGCTACGTCACGCCGCATACCCTGAGCCCGCGCACGCACTTCCTCTCGAACGGGTCCTACGCGGTGATGCTGACCAATGCGGGCGGAGGCTACAGCCGCCGGCAGGGTCTGGCGATGACGCGCTGGCGCGAGGACATCACCACCGATTCATGGGGCACCTTCATCTACGTCCGCGACCTCGACTCCGGAGAGGTCTGGTCGTCGACCTACCGGCCGATCGGCCGCGAGCCGGATGAATACGAGGTGACGTTCGCGCCCGACCGCGCCACGTTCAGGCGCATCGACAACGACATCGAGCTGCGCACCGAGGTGGTCGTGTCGCCGGAAGACGACGTCGAGATTCGGCGGGTGTCGCTGACCAATCAGGGCCGCGAGGCGCGGCGGTTTGATTTCACGAGCTATGCCGAGGTGGTGCTGGCGCCTGGCGATGCGGATCTGTCGCATCCGGCGTTCAGTAACCTGTTTGTCGAGACCGTCGCCGTCCCCGAGCGCGACGCGTTGATCTGTGTGCGGCGGCCGCGCAGCGGCACCGATCACCTGCACATGATCCACGTCGTCAGCGGACGCGGACGCCTTGGCGATGCCACCGAATACGAGACCGATCGCGCCCGCTTCGTCGGTCGTGGACGCGGCACCGATAATCCCGCCGCGCTCTTCTCTCGCGAACCGCTCTCGAACACCACCGGACCCGTCCTCGATCCCATTGTCAGCCTGCGGCAGTCGGTGCGCATTCCGCCCGGCGGAACCGCGCGTCTGGCGTTCACGACCGGCTTCGCCGACACCGATGCGGGCGCCCGGGCGCTGATCGAGAAGTACCACGATCGCCGTGCCGTGGCGCGTGCGCTGGCGCTCGCCAGCACGCACAGTCAGATCGAGCTGCGCCACCTCGGTCTCTCGGTCGAAGAGACGATGAGGTTTCAGCGGCTGTTGGGGCGGCTGATGTACGGCGACCCGCGGCTGCGCGCTCCGAATGCCGTCCGGCTCAACACGCGCGGACAGACTGACCTCTGGAAGTACGGGATCTCGGGTGACGTGCCGATCCTGCTCGCGCACATCAAGGACGGGAACGAGGCCGGGCTGCTGCGCGAGCTGCTCAAGGCGCACGAGTACCTGCGCCGCAAGGGGCTGGCGTTCGACCTCGTCGTGCTCAACGAGATGGTGTCGAGCTATCTGCAGGACCTCCAGACCACGCTCCTGCAGATGGTCGAGACGAGTCCCGAGCAGGGATGGGTGGATCGTTCCGGCGGCGTCTTCCTGCGCCGCTCCGACCTGATGCCGCCCGAAGACCGCACGCTCCTCGAAGCCACCGCGCGCGTCGTCATGGACGGCGCCGAGGGGAATCTTCGCGAGCAGTTGAAGAAGCCGCACATCCCCTTCGGCCCCGAGCCCGGCAGGATCCCGGAGATCTCTTTCTCTGGACAAGGACCTGACACTGGTAGCCGGAGACCGTTAGGTCTCTTGGATAGAGCGCAAGCGGCTCCCGGCAGCATCGATCAACCCGATCTCCGGCGCGGCACTTTACCTGGAGCGCCGAAGCCGACTGGCCAAGGCGGCCGGGCCGCGGATCTCGAACTGCCTAACGGCCTCGGCGGCTTCGCCGACCAGGGCCGCGAGTATGTGATCTCCGTTGACCAGGACGCGGGGGCGATGACGCCCCAACCCTGGTCGAACGTCGTCGCCCACCCGAACTTCGGCTTTGCCGCGACCGAGCTCAGCCCCGGCTACACCTGGTCGCTCAACAGCCACGACAACCGGCTGACGCCATGGCGCAACGATCCCGTGAGCGATCCGCCCGGCGAGGCCGTCTTCATCCGCGACGAGCAGAGCGGACAGTTCTGGTCGGCGACGCCCCTCCCCTCCGGCGCCGGCGCGCCGTACACCGTGCGCCATGGACAGGGCTACTCGTCCTTCGAGCACGCACGGAGCGGGGTCGCCTCGTCGCTCCGCCTCTTCGTGCCGCCGAGCGACGACGTGAAGGTGTTTTACCTGACGCTGCGCAACGAATCGACGACCAGGCGGCGGCTGACCGTGACGCTCTACGTCGAATGGGTGCTCGGCGAAAACCGCTCGCGCGCGCAGCTCCACACCGTCACCAGCGGCGAGAACGGGACGCTGTTCGCGAGAAACTCCTTCCGCCAGGAATTCAACCACCGCATCGCATTCCTGGACCTGGAAGAAGTCCGTGCGGCGAGCCCCGCTACGCCCGGCGACGAAAAACCCGTACGTGGGGCGAGCCTTGTTAGGCTCGCCAAGACCATCACCGGCGACCGCATGGAATTCATCGGCCGCAATGGATCGCTCTCGAATCCCGCCGTGATGCGCCGCGTCGCCCTGTCGAATCGCACCGGTCCCGCCATGGACCCGTGCGGCGCCATCCAGGTCACCGTCGAGCTCGACCCCTCAGAAACGCGGACCGTGATCGGCCTGCTCGGCGATGCCGTGGACGCCCCCGCCGCGCGCGATCTCGTCGCCAAGTATCGCGACCCCGCGGCGGTAGACGATGCGCTGCAAACCGTCGTGTCGTTCTGGGACCGCCTGCTCGACACCATCGTCGTCAAGACGCCCGACCGCCCGTTCGATCTGATGGTCAATCGCTGGCTCCCCTACCAGAGCCTCGCGTGCCGCGTCTGGGGACGGTCGGCGTTCTATCAATCGAGCGGCGCGTTCGGCTTCCGCGATCAGTTGCAGGACGTGATGGCGCTGCTCTTTGCCGCGCCTCGCTTCGCGCGCCACCACCTGCTGCATGCCGCGTCGCGGCAGTTTATCGAGGGCGACGTGCAGCACTGGTGGCATGAGCCCGGCGGCCAGGGCGTGCGCACGCGATTCTCGGACGATCGCCTCTGGATGGTCTACGCCGCGTTGCAATACGTCTCGTCCACGGGCGACGACGGCGTGCTCGACGAAGAGGTGACGTTCCTCGAGGGGCGCATCCTGAATCCTGGTGAGCACGAGGCGTACGAGCGTCCGGACCATCTCGCGCCAGAAGGCGTCGCTCTACGAGCACTGCGTTCGCGCCGTCACGCTCAGCCTCGAGGCCGGACCGCACGGCCTGCCGCTGATGGGCACCGGCGACTGGAACGACGGCATGAACATGGTTGGGCCCGAGGGCAGGGGCGAGAGCGTGTGGCTCGCATGGTTCCTGCTTTCGCTCCTGCCGCCGTTTGCCGCGCTCGCCGAGTCGCGCGGCGATACCGAACACGCGACGGTCTATCGCGAGCACGCCGAGCGGCTGGCGAGTAACGTCGAAGACGCGTGGGACGGCGAGTGGTATCGGCGCGCCTATTTTGACGATGGGACGCCGTTAGGGTCGCATGAGAACGAGGAGTGCAAGATCGACGCGATCGCGCAGTCGTGGTCGGTGATCTCGGCGGCTGGCGATCCCGCGCGTGCGCGCCAGGCGATGGAGTCGGCCGACAAGCACCTCGTGCGGCGTGAGGACGGGTTGCTTCTGCTGCTGACGCCGCCCTTCGATCGCATGACGCCGAGTCCCGGCTACATCCAGGGTTACGTGCCGGGCGTGCGTGAGAACGGCGGGCAGTATACGCATGCCGCGCTCTGGACCGTGATGGCGTTTGCGCGGCTGGGCGACGGCGATCGGGCGATGGAGCTGTTCTCGCTGATCAATCCCGCGAACAAGGGAAAGACGCCGGAGGATGTGGCGAAGTACCGCGCCGAGCCGTACGTCGTGGCGGCCGACGTCTACTCGAACCCCGCGCACGTCGGCCGTGGCGGATGGACGTGGTACACCGGCTCAGCGTCGTGGATGTATCGCGTGGCGATCGAGGAGTTGCTCGGCCTGACGCTCAACCGCGGCGCGCTGCGCATCAACCCGTGCATCCCGAAGACCTGGCCCCGCTTCGAGGCCACCGTGCGCACGCCGCAGGCCGAGTTCCATATCGCCGTCGAGAATCCGAATGGCGTCACGCGCGGCGTGAAGTTGGTAGAAGTAGACGGCAAGCAGGCCGAAGGCGACGTCCCGATGGCGGGTGTCGAAGGATCCCACACCGTCCGCGTCGTCCTTGGTTCCACGTAGCCACAGAGACACAGAGACACAGAGCTCAAACCTCAAAAGTCTCTGTATCTCCGTGTCTCCGTGGCCCGTGAGAGCAAGTCCTGCCATCCCGCGCGCTCGTGCGCATTGCAGTTTCTGCAACCACCGTTCGCGATTGTTCTGAAACCCGCGAGAATCCATCACCACCCGATCGGCACGGCGGATGCTCCCGGTTGCGACGATGGTAAACTCACAGACCGACGAAGCGATGGTTGAACGGATCGATCAGATCGAGAAGAAGCTGGACGGCCTGGCCGCCTCAGTCGAGCGCCGATTTGAGGCGGTGGACGCTGCGTTCCTCGAACAGCGGCAGTACACCGAGTTTGCCTTCAGCAGGCTCGAGACGAAGATGGACGCGCGCTTCGACCGCGTGGACGCCCGCTTCGACCGCCTCGAGCGCAAGCTCGACAACTTCATCGAGCGGCAGGGCGAGGCCAATGAGGCTCAGCGGCAGATGAATGAGGCCCAGCGCAAGATGAACGAGGCCCAGCGGCACGCGAACCAGCTCGTGGAGCGAAGGCTCAACAGGCTGGAGTAGCGTCCGGGCTAGTCGTCGCTTCCGCGCGCTCGACCTCGCAGCTCCTTGATACTCCCCCGCAGCTTCTTCGTCGTCAGCCGCTTCTCTTTGGCCGCCTTCTTCGGCTTGGTCGGCCGGCGGCTGCGCGGCCGCACCAGCGCCTTCTGAATCAGCGCGACCAGCCGCTCGCGCGCCGCCTCACGGTTCTGCGCCTGCGTCCGGTATTCGCGGCTGTCGATCAGGAGGACGCCCTCCTGCGTCATGCGCGAGCCGGCGAGGGTGGCGAGCCTGTCTTTCACCTCGCGAGGCAACGAAGATCCCTTGAGGTTGAAGCGCAGCTCCACCGCCGTGGCGACCTTGTTGACGTTCTGGCCGCCCGGTCCCGAGGCGCGGACGAAGCGTTCTTCGACCTCGCGGTCTTCGATCGCGACCGTGTCGGTGATCTGGATCATCTCAGCTCGATCTTACCCTTGTCGTGATTCCTGATCTTCGGCATCATGGGACGGCCGTGACCTTCAAGAGCAACGCGCGCATCGTCTACTCCACCGACACCGGCGGCAAGTGTCCCGGGTGCGGGTGGCCGCAGCGTGATTGCAAGTGCAGCAGCCGGCGCGCGGGGAGCGAGCCGATCCCCAATCGCGTCATCGCCAAGCTGCGCATGGAGAAGAAGGGACGCGGGGGCAAGGCCGTCACCCTCATCTACGACCTGCCAGACAACGCGGCGTTCCGGAAGGAGCTGTGCCAGGAGCTGAAGCGCACCTGCGGCACCGGCGGCGCCGTCGTCGAAGGCGGCGTCGAGATTCAGGGCGACCTGCGCGACCGCGTGCGGGAGGTGCTGGAGAAAAAAGGCTGGCTCGTTAAGGGTTAGGGCACAGAGACGATGCTAGGATGCCGCGCTTCAGAGGTGTCCTATGAATGATCCCAACCCGCAGATCGACCAGATTCTCGCCGCGCTTGCCGCCACCACAGAACAGCTGTGCTTGATCCGATTCGGTGGACGGTTTAGTTACGCTGCGTGAGTCATCTTGCGTTCGTACGCCGCGGGGCTCATCCGACCAGCCGATGAGTGCCGCCGCCGTTGGTTATAGAACACTTCGAGGTAGTCGAACAACTCGGCCTTGG
>CAMCNL010000082.1 GCA_945876205.1 Candidatus Sulfopaludibacter sp. SbA3 | reverse complement strand
CGGTGCGCGTCTTGGTAGTGTCGGTGCCGGTGGTCGGCTCAGTGACGGCAAACGACTGGAGCCGCAGACGACCGGCCGCGATGTCGGGCAGGTAGCGTCGCTTCTGCTCGTCCGAGCCGTGACGCAGGAGCGTCCCCATGATGTACATCTGCGCGTGGCACGCCCCGGAGTTGGCGCCGGAGCGGTTGATCTCCTCGAGGATCACCGATGCTTCGGTCACGCCGAGGCCGCCGCCGCCGAACTCCTCGGGAATCAGCGCGGCGAGCCATCCGGCATCGGTGATCGCCTTGACGAACGCCTCGGGATAGTCCGATCGCTCGTCCACGGCCTGCCAGTAATCGCTGCCGAAACGCGCGCACAGATCGCGGACGGCGACCCGAAACTCCTGGAACTCGGAAAACCTGGGATTGATGTCAGCCATGAAGTAGGTGCCGGAAGAGTGTCGCCATGTCCGCGCACTCTGGCAGCGCGGCGATCGCATCCTGCGCCGATCGAGCGGCCGCCGCGCCGAAGCGCGGCTCGAGCAGCGCGGCCATCTTCGCTTCGAGCCGGCCGGTATCGACGGGATTCTCGGCGTTGCCGAGCGGATATTGCGCCGCGCCCTCGAGCGTCGTGCGGCCGCGCAAGGTCACACTGACGCGGGTCGGCCATGCCGCCGGATACTGCACGGTCAGGTCTGGCGCCACCGTCACGCGAATGCGCGGCAGGAGCCTGGCAATTCCCCGGTGGCATACGCCCCCGGCATCGAATCGCTCCGGCGCGAATTGCTCGAGCCCCACCCGCCCTTCGAGCAACGCCGCCGCCACGCAGTACGCCAGGCTGAACTTCGCCTGGTACGGGGTCAAGGGATTGTCCTCGTTCACAATCGCGTATCCAGGGGCGTAGGTCTCGACATCGACCGCCGAGATCTCTGACACCTGCTCCGCCGACCATCGCCCGGCTGTACGCATCGAGATGGCGACATCAATGGCTGTATGCGTGTGACCGCAGCATGCGTGCAGCTTGTAGCCGTTCTCGCCAATCTTCCATTGCGTTCCGAGGCCAGCGGTCACCCTGGCCTGCCTCGCCAGCTTCGCGGCGGGGGAAGCATCAGGCAATTCGCTCATCGCGGCGAAGAATCCACGTTCGCCTTCGAGGATGCGGCTCGCGCCGGTGAATCCTGCCTTGGCCAGATCCGCCGAGAGCACGCCGTTCATCGCGGCCTTGCCCGGATGCAGGTGCTTGCTCATCGCGCCGTCGGCATTGAACTCCCACAGGCCCGCCGCCTGCGTGCCCGCCGTGCCGAGCGCGTGCAGCATCCGCTCGGGCGTGAGGTGCAGCACGGTGCCGGCGGCGACGGCGGCGCCAAACGTCGCGACGGTGCCGGTCGGGTGCCAGAAGCAATAGTGGCTGGGATTCACGGCTTCGCCGATGCGGAACGCCGCTTCGTACCCGAGCGTGACGGCCGTCAGAAACGCCCGGCCGTCAGCGTGCTCGCGCTCGGCGACCGCCAGCGCAGCGGGAATGATTGGTGCCGCCGCGTGCACGGTCGATCCCTTGTGGATGTCGTCGAGCTCGAGGATGTGCGACGAAACGCCATTGGCCAGCGCGGCCGCGGCCGCGGATCCGCGCCCGCCAGAAAAGATGGTGCAGTCATCCGAGCGTCCGAGACCGGCGGCGACCTGCTGCGCCATGCGCGCCGGCGGTTCAATCGAACCACCGAGCGCCGAGCCGAGCCAGTCGAGCACGGCGCGGTGCGCGTGGCTCAGCGTGTCGGGACTGAGATGATCTGGTGTGGTGGAGGCCAGGACCTCGGCCAGCTTTCGGGTCGCGCAGGCATCCATCGGGAGGAACAGTGATGATAACCGCTACGGGGCAGATGGACGAGCGGAGCCGCAACGCCCTGGTTGGCGCTTAGAGCTTCTTTCGCTTCCACGTAGCCACGGAGGCACAGAGACACGGAGGATTCTTTTGGGTGTTTTCTCCGTGACTCCGTGTCTCCGTGGCCCGTGATTGTGAAAAACGCTCTAATGGAGGCATGACCGCGAAGCGCCTGTTAATGCTGGGGTTGGCCGGATGGATGGCCGGGACCCTGGCTGCCTCCGCGCACGCGGCGCAGCAGGCGGGCACGGCGGTGATTCGCGGCCGGGTCTTCGCCGCCGATACCAACCGGCCTCTCGGCCGTGCGCGCGTCTCGGTGACCGCGTTGGGCCCGGGCGGTGGGGGTCAGGCGACGAGCACCGATGCCGACGGCCGCTACGAGATCAAGGAGCTGCCCGCGGGCCGGTACACGATCACCGTGAACCGCAGCGGGTATCTCCGGCTCGCCTACGGTCAGCGCCGGCCACTCGAGCAAGGCAAGCCGCTACAAGTGGCCGACAAGGAGGTCCTCAGCAACATCGATTTCCTGCTGCCGCGCTTGAGCCTCATCAGCGGACGCATCCGGTGAGCGGCCAGCTTGTCGCCGACGGCGGGGCGACACCCATTGGATCGGCGGCAGGGTTCAGCATCGTGGCGCATCCGCTCAACGGCGGTCAGCCGCCGGACTCGTCCGGGATTGCCACGCTCGACAACGGCCGCGTCCGCGATAACTGGACGTTCACGTTGTCCGGCACCTTCGGTCCCGCGCGACTGCGCGTGACCGTACCCGATGGCTGGATCGTCAAGGCCATCATGCAGAACGGCCGCGACGTGACCGACGCGGTGCTCGAACCGACCAACGGCGACGCGCTCGCCGGGTTTCAGGTGATTGTCAGCGATCGCGTGACGACGCTCTCGGGACGGATTACCGACGACAAAGGTGCGCCCCTGACCGACGGCACGGTTGTCGTCTTCTCATCCGATAGCGCCAAGTGGGCCGACGACTCGCGCTTCGTGCGGACCACGCGGCCCGACCAGGAGGGGCGGTTCCAGATTCGCGGCCTCCCTCCCGGCGAATACCTCGCGGCGGCGATCGACGACGTCGAAGAAGGGATGTGGAATGATCCCGAATACCTCGCATCGATTCGCAACCTCGGCCAGCGATTCACGCTCGGCGAGGCGGACACCCACGCGCTGATGCTCAGGCTGCTCACTCGCCCATGACCCTTGCCGACATCCCCACTCCAGCCCTGCTCGTCGACGTCGCGGCCCTCAACCGGAACATCACGACGATGGCGCGGTTCTTCTCGGAGGGGAGTTGCCGCCTCCGTCCGCATTTCAAGGCGCACAAGACGCCCGAGATCGCCAAGCGTCAGCTCGCCGCGGGGTCCTGCGTCGGCCTGACGTGCGCGACAGTGTCGGAAGCCGAGATTGCCGCGACGTTCTGCGACGACATCCTGATTGCCAACGAAATCATCGGCGCCGACAAGTGTGCACGGGTCGCGCTCCTTGCTCGCGGCGCGGGCGTTCACGGTCCGCGGAACATCACCATTGCGATCGATTCTGAAGAAGGACTGAAGCAGATGGCAGCGGCGATCGCGGACCGTGAAGGTCCGCGCCGCAGCGAGCCAGATCCCTTGATTGGAATCCTGGTTGACATCAATGTTGGCCAGAACCGCTGTGGTGTGGCGCCCGGCGCCGATGCGTTGGCGCTTGCACAACGTGTGGCGGCGACCACAGGCGTCCGCCTTCGCGGGGTCATGGGATACGAAGGGCATCTTCAGCCGATCCCGGATCGCGCGGAGCGGGAGCACAAAGCGTCCGCGGCGATGGCGGATCTCGTCGCGACCGCTCACCTGCTGCAGCAAGCGGGGCTTCCGTGCGAGATCGTATCAGGGGGTGGAACCGGCACCTTCGACATCAGCGGCCGTGTCCCCGGCGTGACCGAAATCCAGGCGGGCTCGTACGCGCTGATGGACACCGACTACGCGCGGCTGAACCTGCCCTTCGAGCACGCCTTCTCGGTGCTCGGCACGGTCGTCAGCACGCCCAGGGATGGCTACTGCGTCGCCGACTGTGGACACAAGTCGACCACCAAGGATCATGGCCTGCCCTCCGTGAAAGGGATTCCCGGCGCAACGGTGGTGCTGCTCAACGACGAGCACGCGGGGATCGCGCTACCTCAGGGCAGCGCCCTGAAGATCGGCGACCGCATCGAGCTCTGGCCATCGCACACCGACCCCACGGTCAACCTGCACGATCTCTTCTACGCGGTCGAGAATGGACGCGTCGTGGATATCTGGCCGATCGCGGCCCGGGGCTACAGAAACCGTTAGCCACGAAGGTCACGAAGAACACGAAGAAAGCCACGAAGACACGAAGACATTTCTTGGCTTCGTGATCTTCGTGACCTTCGTGGCTGATTCTTGGTGGCCTTCGTGGCTAAAGAAAGAGATAACAGCCGACCGCGCCGACCACGGTCATCGACAGTCCCCAGACCAGCAGCCTGTTGTAGGTCGGACGGATCTCGTCGGCATTCATGATCGCGGCGATGCAGATGGCGCCGGTCGTCGAGAGCGGCGACATGTCGACGAGATGCGCGCCGATGTTGATCGCCGCGGCCACGGACACGGGGTCGCCTCCACCGAGCCGCTCGATCAGGCCCGGCACCGTCGGCAGGAAGGCGGGCAGCACGACACCTGACGAGCTGCTGTAGACGGAGATCACGCCGGTCACCAACGCCACCATCCCGGTCAGCGAATCCTGCGTGGCGGTGCGCGCCAGGAGCGACGTAAAGAGATCCAGGCCGCCGGTCTTCTCCAGCAGCCCGATCAGCACCGTGACGCCGCTCACCATGATGATCGGCTTCCACGGCACCTTCCTGATCGCCTCGTCATGATCGGCCACGCGAATCGCGGCCAGCACCACCGCGCCGGTAAACGCCGCCATCCCGATGTTGACGTTCAGGAACAGCACGGCGGCCATCATCGTCAGGATCACGCCGATCGTGATCCAGTTGGCCATCGTCAACGGCGCCTCCTCAGGGCCTTTGGCCGGCTCGCCCGTGAACTCGCGGCGAAACAGCTTCATCCCGCCGAGCAGGAAGTAGCCGGCAAATCCGACGGCCGCGTGCGCCACGAAGTTCGTCCAGTAGAAGTACCACTCGTGACCGCCCAGCCCGATCTTCAGCAGCAAGCCATTGGCGATGATGCCCGTCGGCGCAAACGGCGACAGCGCCGAGGCCTGGGCGCCGTTGCCGAGCATGAGCGCCATCAGGAATGCGGGGATGCTCGCGCGGGCGGCCACGGCCATGGCCATCGGCGCCAGCATCGCGGCGGTCGCGACGTTGCCAGGGCCCAGGGATCCAATGGCGCATCCCAGCAGGAAGAACATGATCGGGATGAGCCCGACGTTGCCGCGGCAGAGGCGCACCGCGGCGTGCGCGATCTTGCCGAGCGTCCCATTGAGCTGTGCCTGGGAAAAAAGCAGCGTCACGCCAACCAGCGTGAGGAACAGCTGGACCGGAAACGTCGCCAGCACATCGTTGAGCGGCATCCCCGCGAGATAGACGCCGACGATCCAGGCCGCGGCCAGCGCGAGCACGCCGACGTTCAGCTCGCTGACGCAGCTGACGATGAGCACGATGACGAGGGCGATGAGCGAGATCCACGCGAGTGACATTTGTATGTGTGTACGTAGTGTCCGGCGGAATTTGTCCGTAGTGTCCGGCTGTAGCCGGATCTACAACAACGATCTCAAAAACACGGCGGGATGCACCGCCTCGACCCCGGTAAATTCCATCACCTGGTGACGGCACGACGTGCCGGCCGCCACGACCACGGTGCCGGCCGCCTTGGCGCGGACAGCGGGAAACAGCTTACGCTCGCCGATCGCCTGCGACACGTCGAAATGGTCGTGCATGTAGCCGAACGATCCCGCCATGCCACAGCAGCCGGCATCGAGGTCCACCACCTCGGCGCCGGGAATGCGAGACAGGAGCGCTTTGACCGGTGGCACCAGTCCCATCGCCTTCTGGTGGCAATGGCCGTGCAACAGCACCTTCGCCGCCTTCGCCTTGAGCGGCAGCCTATCGCCGACGCTCTCGAGGTACTCCTCGAGGAGCATGCACGACCGCGCCACCACCTCGGCGCGCGCGCGCGCCTCGCCGCGCAGCAGCGACGGGACGTCTTCGCGCATCGCCGACAGGCAGCTCGGCTCGCAGAACAGAATCGGACGGCCGGCCGCCGCGTGCGCATGCAGTGCGCCGGTCGTCTCCCCCGCCATCGTGCGCGCCTGGCCGAGCAGGCCTTTCGAGATCTGGGGCCGGCCACAGCAGCCGTGCGCGGCAAGTCCCGCGCGAACACCGGCGGCCTTCAACAGGTCGAGCGCGGCAACCCCGATCGCAGGCTCGTAGTAGTTCGTGAAGGTGTCGTTGAACAGTACGGCGTCGCACTGCTCATCCGCCGCGGGTGCGATCTGCGACAGCGTGCGCCGCTCGAAGCGTGGCAGCGCGCGGCGGCGATCGACCCCGGCCATCGACTCGGCCACGCGCCGGACGATACCCGCGCCCATCACCCAGTTGGAGAGCGGCGCCAGGCGGCTTCCCCACTCCGCGACGCTGCGCGCGTTGCCCAGCATCCGCGCCGACATTGGCGTGCCGTGACGCGTGTAGTAGTCGGCCAGGAACTCGCTCTTGAAGCGCGCCATGTCGACGCCAACCGGACACTCGGCCTTGCAGGCGCGGCACTCGAGGCACAGGTCCAGCACCTGGTGCACGCCCTCGTCGCCCAGGCCTGACTCGCCGAGCCGGCCGGCCATCGCCAGCCGCAGCACGTTCGCGCGCCCTCGCGTGGAATGCTGCTCCTCGCGCGTCGCCATGTACGAGGGGCACATCGTCCCCTCGAGCCTCTTGCGGCACGCGCCCAGCCCGCTGCACATCTCGACGGCGCCTGCCATGCCACCGTGCTCGGAGTAATCGAAGAAGGTGACCGGCGCGCGGCTCTGGTATCCCGCGCCGTAGCGCAGGTTCGCCGTCAGCGGCCCGGCGTCGACGATCTTGCCGGGATTGAAGATGCCGTCCGGATCGAAGGTGTGCTTGATGGTGCGAAACGCCTCGTAGAGCACCGGCCCGAACATCTTCTGCATGAAGGGGCTCCGCACCATGCCGTCGCCATGCTCGCCCGAGAGCGCGCCGCCAAATTCCAGCACCAGATCGGCGACGTCGTTGGCGATCGCCTCGAACCGCCGCACGCCCTCTTCAGTCTTCAGGTTGATCACCGGACGCACGTGCAGGCAACCCACCGACGCGTGCGCATACACACCGGCGGTGGTCCCATGGCGGCGCACCAGCGCGAGGAATCGCTCGATGTAGTTACGGAGCTTATCGGGCTCGACGGCGGTGTCTTCGACAAACGACAGCGACTTGTTGTCGTCTTTCATTGCCATCGACAGCCCGAGCGCCGCCTCGCGAAGGCTCCAGACGCGCGCCTGCACGGCGGGGTCGAGCGCATGGAAGTAGCGGTTGCCGAACTTCTGCGCGCGCAGGTCCCACTCGAGCTGCTGCAGGCGCACCGGCAGGTCACATGCATCGTCCTCGTAGAACTCGACGCAGAGCAAGGCGCCGGGATCTCCGTCGATGAAGCTGCGGCGCAGCGCGTCGAGCGCGGCGTTCTGCCTGGTGTAATCGAGGATGAACTTGTCCATCACCTCGACGGCCGACGGCCGATGGCGCAGGATGAGCGGCGTGGCGGAGAGCGATTCGAGGAGATCCGCGAACTGGATCACCAGCACCGCTTTCGCGGCTGGCAGCGGTACCAGGTTGACCTTGGCTTCGAGGACGACGCCAAGCGTGCCCTCGGAGCCGACCATCAGCTTGGTCAGGTTGAATGGGCGGCCTGGCTCGACGAATTCGTCCAGGTTGTAGCCGCCGACGCGGCGAAGAACCTTTGGATACCTTCGCTTGACCTCATCGGCGTGCTCGGAGGCCAGGCGGCGAACGACCGCGTAGCACCGCGATTCGAGCGAGTCCGACGAGCACGCGGCATTCAGCTCGTCGAGCGGCACCGGCCCCAGGTGCGCCACGGTTCCGTCCGACAACAACACGTCTTGCTCGAGGACGTGGTCGATGGTCTTTCCGTAGTACACAGACCGCGCGCCGGCCGAGTTGTTGGCCATCATGCCGCCGACGGTCGCGCGGCTGGCGGTCGAAATATCCGGCGCAAAGCGAAGGCCGCTGGGACGAAGCGCCGCATTGAGCTCGTCGAGGACGACCCCGGGCTCGATCCGCGCCCATCGCTCCTGGACGTTCACTTCGAGAATGCGATTCAGATATTTCGACGTGTCGACGACGATGCCCGCGCCGATCGCCTGGCCGGCCTGCGACGTCCCGCCGCCGCGCATCGTGAGGGGAATCTTCAGCTCGGCGCAGAGACGCACCGTTCGGATCACATCCTCACGAGACCGTGGCACCACGACGCCGAGAGGCTCGATCTGGTAGACGCTGGCGTCGGTGGAATACAGGGCGCGGGTGACGCGGTCGAAGCGCACGTCGCCCTCGAGTTGGCGCTCGAGTTCGGCCTGGAGGGCGTCGGCGTTCACAGGCTCGCGAGGCCCTCGCGCAGCCGCTCGAGTCCTTTCGTGAGCGTCTCGCCGCCGCTCGCGAACGAGACACGCAGCGTACCTTCCCCGCCTTCGCCGTACGCCGATCCGTGCACCACGACGACGCCATGATCGTTCATCAGGCGCCGGCGAAGGTCGTTCGAAGGGATGCCCGTTGCGCGCGCGTCGACCATCGCGAAGAATCCGCCCTCGGGCGCCAGCACGCGCACCCGCGGGAGGTCGCCGAGCCGCGACAGCACACGCGAGCGCCTGGACGTGTACTCGTCGCGCATGGCGGCGACACACTCCTGCGACGCGGTCAGCGCAACCGCGGCCGCGTCCTGGATGAAGGTGGCCGGTCCGCGGCTCGACTGCTGCAACACCAGGAACATGGCGTCGATGATCGCGGCCGGCGCCGCGCAGTAACCCGCGCGCCATCCGGTCATGGCATACGTCTTCGAAAGACTGTTGACGAGAATCGTGCGGCTGCGAAGTTCGCTCGACAGCGAAGCCGGTGACACGTGCCGATGACCGTCGTAGACGATCGTTTCGTAAATCTCATCGCTGATGAGGGTCAGGTCGTGGCGAATCACGAAGTCCGAAATAGCCCTCACTTCCGCCTCGCGGAACACCGTGCCGACGGGATTCCACGGCGTGTTGAGCAGCAGGATCCGTGACCGCGGCGTCACGCTCGCCTCGAGCGCGTCCCCACTGAGGACGAACCGCCCATCCTCGATCGGCGCACGCACCGCGCGTGCGCGCGCGCCCGCAAGCGCAATCGGCGATTGATACGCGTCGTAGACAGGATCGGGAAGCAGTACTTCGTCGCCTTCCTGCAGCAGCGCCGTCAGCGCCGCGTAGATCCCGAACGTCGCGCCGGTGGTGACGAGGATTTCGGTGGCCGGGTCGTAGGTCAGCCCGTTGTCTCTGGCGAGCTTCGCCGCCACGGCGTCGCGCAGCCGGGGCTCGCCGCGATTATCCGGATACCCCGTGCGCCCATCCGCCAGCGCGCGCGTGGCCGCCTCGACGATGTGTCGAGGGGTGGGGAGATCGGGCTCGCCCCGCATCAGCGACACGAGCGTGCGACCGGCCGACTGCGCGGCGCGCACCTCGCCGAGGATCGTGTTGACGGCAGTCGGCCGGAGCTTGTCGCTCACGCTCACGGAATCAGCAGCACCTTCCCGGTGGTCTTCCGTCCTTCCAGTGCTTTGTGCGCTTCGGCCGTGTCCTTCAGCGGATAGTCATGCTCGATGCGCAGCTTCAGCTTGCCGCTGCCGACCCAGTCGAAGAGATCCTTCGCGCGCTGGCGAAGCTCTTCGTTGCTGGCGATGTGGTGGACGAGCGTCGGACGCGTCAGGAAGAGCGAGCCCTTGCCGGCGAGGATGGCTGGATCGATCGGCGGCACCACGCCGCTCGACTGGCCGAAGAGCGCCAGCAGGCCGCGCGGCGCGAGCGAACCAAAACTCTTCATGTAGGTCGTCAGGCCGACCGAGTCGTAGACGACCTGCACGCCCTTGCCGCCGGTCGCTTTCTTCGCGGCGGCCTCGAAGTCCTCGGTCGTGTAGAGGACGACCTCATCTGCGCCCGCGGCTTTCGAGAGCGCGGCCTTCTCCGGCGTCGACACCGTCGTAATCACGTGCGCGCCGCAAAGCTTGGCGATCTGCGTCAGCAGCAGTCCGACGCCGCCTGCGCCCGCGTGGACGACGCAGGTGTCGCCCGGCTTCAGCGGATAGGTCGACTTCGCCAGGTAATGCGCCGTCATGCCCTGCAGCATGATCGCGGCGCCCTGCCTGGTCGTCATGCTCTGCGGGAGCGGCACCAGGCGGTCGGCTGCGACAACGGCACGCTGTGCGTAGCTGCCCATGACGCTGGTCCAGGACACGCGGTCGCCCGGCTTGACCACCGTCACGCCGTCGGCCACGGCCTCAACAGTACCGGCGCCCTCCTGCCCGAGCGTGAACGGCACGGGGTTCTTGTAGATCCCCATCCGCTGGTAGACGTCGATGAAATTCACGCCCGCCGCTTCGACGCGGACAAGGGCCTGCCCAGCTGCGGGCACCGGATCAGGCACGTCCTCGAAGCTCAGGGCTTCGGGACCGCCGTACGCATTGACACGAATCGCTTTCACGTTGGTTGCCTCCAGAGACGCCCGATTATATAGGCGGGCTGCCGAGCTTGATGCGGCGCGAGCCTTTACGGCTCACGATGCGGGTGAAGTAATGTACTAGCATCCTCACCCCGGGGAACCACAACCTCACGGATGAACCCAGAGCAGATCGCAAGACGCTACTACCAGCTATTCAACGCCAGGCGGTTAGACGAAGCGGCGGCGATGGTTGATGGGCAGGCGATCTATCACTACCTCCCCACGCGGCAGCGATTCGTCGGCCGGGAGGGATTCCACGCCCTCATAGGCCTGTGGCTCAATGCGTTCGAGAACGCGCAGTTGGAGATTCTCTCCGCGCTCGCGTTAAACGATCACTCCGTGCAGATCGAATTCCTGGGCAAGGGCACGCACACCGGGGATCTGGTGCTCGGTGAGTCGCTGCGCCTCCCGGCCACCGGGCGGACGACGGAACTGCGGTTCCGGAACCTGCTGGAGATCCACAACGGGATCATCATCGGGGTGGAGCTTGACTTCGACGTGGAGGATTTGAAGAGGCGCCTCCTCGGGTGACGAGGCGCCAGAACGGTGCGTGGAGAGGTCAGGTCGTCGCGACGCGAACCGCCGCCTTGCGCGTGCGCTTGGCGGGCTTCGGCGGCGCGGGAGAATCGGACGCTTCGAGCCGAGCCATGGCGGTGGCAAACGTCCGCACCCCATGCTCGTCGAAATTGATCGTGGTGTGATACTCGTTCACCGCCGTGACGGTGCCGGTGCCGTAGGTCGCCTGGGAAACTCGATCGCCAACTGAATAACGCGCCACGGAACCTCCCTCAAACAGTTGTCAGTTGTCAGTTATCAGTTGTCAGGTCGTTGCCGGGCGGCCCGAGCTGGCTCGTGCCTTCCGACAACTGACGACTGACAACCGACAACTTCCGTGACTATCTTACCAGCGCGACTCGGTGCGCTGCCGCGGGCCCGAATTGCGCCCACCGCCGCCGCCACCGCCGTATCCGCCGCCGCCGCCCGAACGGGCTTCCTGCGGACGCGCCTCGTTGACGGTCAGCGTGCGGCCGCCAAACTGCTGCTCGTGCAGCTGCTGGATCGCCGTCTGCGCCTCCGGCTCGGTGGCCATCTCGACAAACGCGAAGCCGCGCGCGCGGCCGGTCGCGTTGTCGCGCATGACGCGCACCGATTCCACGGCACCTGCCTGCTCGAAGAGCGTCTGTAGATCCGCTTCGCTCGTTTCGTACGGCAGGTTACCAACGTAAAGCTTTCGACTCATGAACTGCTCCTCCATTCCACGTGGAATGGACCGTGCCTCGTGCACGGCTTTAATTTCGGAAACTGGCCTGAGCACCACGCTCAAGCTCGACTGTCACTAGAGAGGAGCGAGTCGAAAAAGGCTCGTTCAACGCTGGCGAGGGTAAAGCGGCGGGCAAAGCTTCCAAATGACCTAATCAGTATACACTACGGGTCTTATTCACTCAGGCAATTAGACCGCTCCCATACGAGCCGTACGGGGCCTCTATCTGCATGCGTGTGCACCTCGTAAATCCAAGCGACATCTCGTTTGGCGTCGGCGTGATCACACCCAGGTGGCCGCATCGATGGCCGCTCCTTCTTCCCGGGCCGCTGGGAGCTCCTCCCGAAAGACGGATACATGTGGGCGTCGGTGCAGACGGTGCGCGGCTGCCCGAAGCACTGCTCGTTCTGCTCGGTCTGGCGCACCGACGGCCAGAAGGCGCGCATGCGCGGCCCCGAGGACGTCGTCAACGAAATCCGCGAGCTGCGGCAGCGCGTCGCGCTTGCGGCCGCATGGCACGGGTGCTGGCCAAGGCCTCGCGCCGTCTCTTCGTCTCCACGCCCCAGACGGCGCAATAGGGCTTTAGGCTCTCGGCTTTCGGCTGCGCCGCCGGGGTCGCAGCAGCGATCGACTGGCTTTGACCGCGATCACCGCGCCCACCCAGAACACCAGGATCGCGATCGGGACCGCGATCGTGCGAGGCCACCGCAAGAAGATCCCGGCGACCGCCACCAGCAGCGCGCCGACAGCAATCAGTGCCTGGTGTTCGACCGATGCCAGGACCCGGCGATCGGTCATCGCCGCGTTGACCACGTTGCCGAGCCTGATGGCGCCTGCGGCCATGCGTCCGGCGCTGGCGCGTGCGCGGCCGCGCGCGCGGCGCTCTCGAGGACGTGGCCGCCGCACGCCCAGCACGATCTCGGTGGCATTGCCGAGATCCTCGAGGTACATGCGCTCCATCGCCTCCGCAAACCCCGCGTCCTCGATGACCGCATCGAGCTCGTAGTTGCCGAGCCAGCTCGCCACATTCAGGTTGCTCGACCCGACGCGCGACCAGCGGCCATCGGCCACGGCGGTCTTTGCGTGCAGCATCGGCCCCTTCCACTCGAAGACCCGGATGCCCGCGGTCAGCAGCGTCCGATAGCCCGCCTCGCTCAGCGGCCGCAGGATCGGAATATCGCTGGTGCCAGGCACCAGCAGCCGCACATCCACCCCGTCGCGGGCGGCCGCGCGCATCGCCTCGATGTAGGCGGGGATGCCGGCGAAGTACGCGTCGGTCAGCCACAGCGTGCGGCGCGCGGCGGCCGCAATCAGTTGATCGAGACGGAACAGACCCGCCGACCACGGTGTGCTCGCGACGATCCTGATCGCCACGTTGCCGGCCTGCGCGATCGGATGCGAATCACGCGCATCCGCGGGCAGCGGCGGCCCGGTCACCGCCCAGACCTGCGCAAAGGCCCGCTCCACGTCGGCCACTGCCGGGCCACGGATCTCGACGCCGGTATCCCGCCACGGCGCGATGCCGCGCTCCGGGTCGCCGGTCCACATGTGCCCGACGCAGAGGCCGGTGACGAATGCGACCTGGCCGTCGACGACAATCGACTTGCGGTGATCCCGGCTCAACCAGCCGAAGGGGCTCCCGATGCTCGGCGGATTGAAGCACCGCACTTCCACGCCCGCGCTGCGCAAGTCCCGCCAGAAGCGCCGCGAGGTGCTGCGCACGCCGCCCAGCCAGTCGTAGACCACGCGCACGCGCACACCGTCACGGGCGCGCGCCTTCAGCGCCTCCGCGAACTCGGTTCCGGCGGCGTCCTCGTGAATGATGTAGCTCTCGAAGTGCACGCTGTGCTGCGCGGACCGAATGGCGTCCAACCAGGCGGGATAGTTCTCTGACGCATCGCGCAGGAGCCGCACGGCATTGCCCGGCACCAGCGGCGCGCCAGCGGCGCGCGCCAACGCCTGCTCCATCAGTTCCATGTCGATGCCTACTGAAGGATGCGCCCGCCGGTGAGGAAGCGACGATAGTCCGACAAGCGCTGCGTGATGCGGTACCGCTGGGTGCTGCCGCCGCGAATCACGGTCACGGTGTCGATGGCGGCCGGCAGCATCAGCGTCTCCTCGGGATCCAGGAAGGACACCCGCTTGTATTGGATCGATGAGTCCGCGCGCTCGATGGTCATGTCGCGGGGGGCGCCGCGGCGCTGCTGTTCTCGCGGCGTCGAAAAATCAAACCACCCGACGAGATGCTCGTCGAGCCGAAGCACGTCGTAGGTGGCGGCATCGATCCAGATCCGTCCGCGCGAGCGGCCTGGCAGCTCGATGCTCACGCAGTCGCGCGTGAAGGTGATCTCCGGCACGCCGGGCGCCACGCTCCGGTAGTCGAGCATCAGCGCCGGGCGGCCGTCCACGCGCGTCGTGCCGGCGGCGGAAAACGTGTAGTCGTCGCGCTGCGCGGGCAGCAGCATGCTCAACGGCTCCGGCGAGACCGGCTTCGGATCGAGGCAGCCGTCATCGTCTTTCGGCTTCGGCGGCCGGCCGTTGATGGTCAGGATCTGCCGGACGACGTTCGCTTCGGGAAGCTCGCCGCCTTCGGCCGGCGCGTTCCACGCCAGGCGCAGTTCGTAGACGAGGCGGCGCGGAAAATCGAGGGAGGTCATGTCCGCGCGCAGTTGCTGAATCGACACGCTCTCGAGCGAGATGAGGCTCTGCGCCCTTGAGTACCACTGCTCGACGCGGTCGCCGATACGCGTCAGTGTGTCGGCCACCGGCAGCGCCGATTCTGGGCGCTGGGCCTGCGGCGCGGCAGAGGACAGCACCGCGGCGGCGGCGACGGCGCATGCAAACTGGCGGCGGTGAAGGGCGCGCA
>CAMCNL010000081.1 GCA_945876205.1 Candidatus Sulfopaludibacter sp. SbA3 | reverse complement strand
GCTGTCACGTTCGTCGCTGATCGCCGAGTAGTCGACCATCTGAAAATAGGTGCCGCGGCACGCGAGCGGCCGAAAACGCGACCCTTCGATGAGCGCCAGAAATCGATCTCGCTTGGCCTGGTAGAACGGCGCCAGCCCCGCGCACTCGGGATCCCGGGCCACGAACTCGGCGTAGGCGCGCTGGATCGCGCCGTTGACCGCGAAGGTGATCCACTGGTGGACGCGCGCAATTTCGGCGCTCAGCTCACGCGGCGCGGCGCAATAGCCGACCTTCCAGCCGGTCGCGTGATAGGTCTTGCCGAATGAGCTGATGACGACCGCGCGCTCGGCGATCTCGGGATAACGCGCCAGGCTCTCGTGACGCGCACCGTCGAAGACGATGTGCTCGTACACTTCGTCGGCGATCACGACTGCGGCGGTGCCCTGCAGCACGCGGGCAAGCTCGCGAATGTCGTCGCGGTCGAGCACCATGCCGGTCGGGTTGTGCGGCGCGTTGAGCAGGATCACGCGCGTGCGCGGCGTGATCGCCTTCCGCACATCGTCCCAGTCGATTCGGTAGTCGGGCCGCCGCAGCGTGACGTAGGTCGGGATGCCGCCGCTCAACTGCACGGCTGGCGCGTAAGAATCGTAGGCGGGCTGGAACAGCAGGACTTCATCGCCGCGATGCACCAGTGCGGTCAGCGCCGCAAACAGGCCTTCGGTAGCGCCCGTCGTGACGGTGATTTCATCGGCCGGGTCGTAGCGGCGCCCATAGAGCCGCTCGATCTTGCGGGACAGCGCTTCGCGCAGCGCGAACACACCGGGCATCGGCGCGTACTGGTTGTGGCCCTCGCGCATGAAGCGCGCGACCGTCTCGACGAGCGCAGGCGAGGTGTCGAAGTCGGGGAAGCCCTGCGAGAGATTGATCGCACCGTGCTCCTCGGCCAGGCGCGACATCACGGAGAAGATGCTCACGCCGCTCGAAGGAAGCTTCGACTGCACGGTCTGGATGCCAGCCACGTGCTCCTATTATGCGCAAACCGTCATTCGAGCCATTGAAATGGCTTTAGCGAGATGAGCGGATACTTGCGGCGAAGCGCAATCACGCGGTCGCTGTAGCCCTGCTTGGGAATCTCCCGCCGGACCAGGCGATCGCGGAGGCGGCGCAGCTCGTGGCGGTAGAGGTCGCTCACGAATTCATGGACCAGTTCGGGGGCGGTCGTCGGTTTCGGTTGAACGCCGTGGGCCCAGAGCTGGTCGAGGACGTCCGGCCGATAGCGGTAGCTCATCGCGTCATCGAGCCGCCGCGGCGCGAGCAAGTCCGGCGACGACCCGCGGCGTCATCCCGACGAGGCTTGCTGCCCTGGTGAAGGCGGCGTGCGCGTCTTCGTAGCGATGCACCTGCAGCCACAGCTCCCCGCTGATTTCGACGGCGCTGAGCACCGGGGCGGCAGGCTGGCCGGATGCCCTCAGCAGGTTGTCGATACGCTCGGCCTGATCGAGGTACAGCGCCATCTCGTCACGCTCGCTCTGGGCGGCAGCCGCCGCGGCATGAAGCACCAGCCGCGCGACCTCCGCAGGACCGGGCCGGCCCTGGCCGAGCCGCTCGAGCGAGCCGATCGCGCTGTGCACCGGGAGGAGCGACTCTGGAGGTGCGCCCTGTCGAAACGCTTCCTTCGCATCGATCAGGCCGCGCAGGTAGATGGCGCCGACTTCGGCCTCGGCACATCCGCGGCTTGCTGCGTCGCGGAGCGCATCGGCGGCCGTTGACAGGTCCGGTTCCTGTGCGCGCGCGACGGCTTGCGACACGAGCGCCCGCGCCTCTGGCGGACACGGCATCTGCGCAGCCATGAGGAAGAGCACGAGCGCGCCCATCAGTTGAGTCTAGCGCCGTGTGAGGCGGAAGTAATACTCCAGGAGGCGGCGGAGGCGCGGGGTGAGGCCCTGCCGCCGGTAGCTGTCCCCCGCTTTTCTCAGCGCCTCCGACACCGTCGGATACGGAAAGATGACCGCCGAGAAATCGCCGACGCTGCCGCCGCGCCGCATCACGTCGACCACATGGCCGATCAGCTCGCCCGCGTGCGGCGCCACGATCGTCGCGCCGATGATGCGGCCCTGCTGGTGGTGGATGCGGACGAAGCCGTCCGTGTCCTCGTCCACGATCGCGCGATCCACGTCCGCAAGCGGGATGGTGATCGCCTGGCCTGACGAGACGCCGACGTGCGCGACTTCCGGGAATGTATAGGTGCACCACGGGATGACCAGGGCGCTCGCCCGGCGGCGGCCGAAGAACAGCGCGTTCTGGATCACGACGCGCGCCATGGCGTCGGCGGCGTGCGTGAACTTGAAGGAGGAGCAGACGTCGCCGGCCGCGTAGACGCGAGCGTTCGAGGTCCGCAGGTGATCGTCGACCTCGAGGCCTGACGGCCCGGCGTTGATGCCCGCGGCTTCGAGGTTGAGTCCTTCAAGATTCGGCATGCGCCCGGTCGCGACCAGAATCACATCCGCCGCAGAGGTGAGGGAAGTCAGAGGCGGACCGCCAGGTCCGCCTGAGCCGGTCACCAGCGTGACGCCGGCGCGTTCGAGCCGGGCCGCGATGATGCGCGAGGCATCCTCGTCCTCGCGCGAGAGCACGCGTGCCGCCGAATCGACGAGCGTCACCCGCGAGCCGAGCAGCGCGAATGCCTGGGCCATCTCGCAGCCGATGGGTCCCCCGCCGATGACGAGGAGATGCCGTGGTTGTGACGTCAGCGAGAAGATGTTCTCGCTCGTGAAATACGAGATGCCGGCGAGCTCTGGAATCGCCGGCGCCGAGGGCCTTCCGCCGGTCGCGATGACCGCGCGGCGGAATCGAAGCGTGCGCCCGTCCACTGCGATGGTCCGGGAGCCCGAGAACGACGCCTGGCCGAGGAAGACGTCGACGCCAAGCGACGCGAGGCGTGCGGCCGAGTCGTTGTGCGCGATGTCGGCGCGCCGCGCGCGGAGGCGAGTCATGACCGCACCGAAGTCCACGTCGGTTGTCGTGCGGACGCCGACCGCCGCCCCGGCGCGCGCGTCATGCACCGCGCGGGCGGATCGCAACAGCGCCTTCGACGGCACGCAGCCGGTATTCAGGCAATCGCCGCCGAGCAGCGCGCGCTCCACCAGCGCCACGCGCGCGCCAAGCCCCGCCGCGCCGGCCGCGCACACCAGTCCAGCCGTGCCGCCGCCGATCACGACCAGATCGTAAATCGGCGCCGGCTCAGGATTGTTCCAGTTGTCGGGATGAACGTGGGCGAGAAGCCGCTGATTGTGCTCGTCGAACGGCGCAATCAGCGGCTCTGTCACGGCTTCACTGCTTACTGCCTACTGCCTACTAGTAGCGGTAGTGATTCGGCTTGTATGGACCGTCGACCGGCACGCCGATGTAGTCGGCCTGCTCCTTCGACAGCCTGGTCAGCTTCACGCCGAGATGACCGAGGTGCAGCCGCGCCACTTCCTCATCCAGCGCCTTCGGCAGCATCGTCACGGTCTTGCCGTACTTCTCGGCATTCGCGTGCAGCTCGAGCTGCGCCAGCACCTGGTTGGTGAAGGACGCCGACATCACGAAGCTCGGATGACCGGTGGCGCAACCGAGGTTGAGGAGCCGCCCTTCGGCGAGCACCATCACGCTGTGGCCGTCCGGAAACTTCCACTCGTCGTACTGCGGCTTGATGTTGATCAGCTGGATGCCCTTGGTCTTCTTCAGCCCGGCCATGTCGATCTCGTTGTCGAAGTGGCCGATGTTGCCGACGATCGCCTTGTCCTTCATCTTCGCCATGTGCTCGACGGTGATGATGTTGAAGTTGCCGGTCGCGGTGATGAAGATGTCCGCCGTGCTGACGACGTCCTCGAGCGTGTTCACCTCGAAGCCTTCCATCGCCGCCTGCAGCGCGCAGATCGGGTCGATCTCGGTGACGATCACGCGGCAGCCCTGGCCGCGCAGCGCCTGCGCGCAGCCCTTGCCGACTTCGCCGAAGCCGAGGATGAGCGCGACCTTGCCGCCGAGCATGACGTCGGTCGCGCGCGCGAGACCGTCGGGCAGCGAGTGGCGGCAGCCGTAGATGTTGTCGAACTTGCTCTTGGTGACCGAGTCGTTGACGTTGATGCCCGGAAACAGGAGCGTCCCCGCTTCCATCATCTGGTAGAGCCGGTGCACGCCGGTCGTCGTCTCCTCGCTGACGCCGCGGATGCCCTTGGCGACACTGCTCCAGCGGCCCGGATTCTTCTTCAGCTCGTTGGTGATCGTGGTGAGGATGACGCCCCACTCTTCGGGATCCTTCTCCGCATTGAACGCGGGGATCTTCCCGGCCTTCTCGAACTCCGCCGCCTTGTGGACGAAGAGCGTCGCGTCGCCGCCGTCATCGACGATCAGCGATGGACCCGCACCATCGGGCCACACCAGCGATTCAACCGTGCACCACCAGTACTCGTCGAGCGTCTCGCCTTTCCACGCGAACACCGGAATCCCCCTCGGCGCCTTCACCGTGCCGCCGGTCTCGGGACGGCCGACGACGACGGCCGCGGCCGCGTGGTCCTGGGTCGAGAAGATGTTGCACGAGACCCAGCGCACGTCGGCGCCGAGCTCTGCCAGCGTCTCGATCAGTACGGCCGTCTGGATCGTCATGTGAAGGCTGCCCATGATGCGGGAGCCGGCCAGGGGCTTGCTCCCGGCATAGCGGCTGCGCAGCGCCATGAGGCCGGGCATTTCGTGCTCGGCGAGACGGATCTCCTTGCGGCCCCACTCGGCGAGGCCGAGGTCGGCAACCTTGTAGGGGGGCCGGGCAGCCTTGGCGGCGGCATCGAACGCGTGCAACTCAGTGACAACGATACTCATTGTTTCCTCTCTCTCGCGGGGGCTGAAGCCCCCGCGCTACTGGCGATTAGTTACGAGCGTGGAGCGCGCATGCTTTAGCGTGCGCGGGTGGCAACGGCCACGAACAGCGCGGGGCCCTTCGCATCGGGATCAACGGGCAACGACCTGACGCGAACATCATCGAATCCCGCTGCCGTCAGATACCGCGAGACTTGTTTCTCCGAAAACCCGAGCCACACGTGGCCCATCTGCTGCTGATACTCGACCCGGTCGTGCGGCTGCATGTCGACGATCAGGATGCGACCGCCCGGCGTGAGGACACGCGAGACCTCGCCGAGCGCGCGCGCCGGATCCGGCGAGTAATGCAGCACCAGCGACATCATCGCGGCGTCGAGCTCCTCGGCCTGGAGCGGCAGCGTCTCGAGCTCGCCTCTCCTGAGGTCCACGTTCGGCACGCCGGTCAGGCGCAGTCGCGCGGCGTCGAGCATCTCCGTGGAGCTGTCGACGGCGACAACCCGGCGCACGTGCGGCGCGATCGTTTCGGTGAGCTGCCCCGTTCCGCATCCGAGGTCGCCAACCACGAGCGTCGGATCGATCAGCCCAAGCACAGCCCAGAGATAAAACGTGTCGCCGAAGAGCCCCTCGCGCAGGTGGTCCCAGCCACCGGCGGCCGTGGCGAAAAACTCTTCCGACTTCGCGCGGCGGCGGGCGACGACGCCGCGGACGCGCTGCTCGTCATGTTCGGCTGCGCGGGTGGAGGCGACCTGCTCGCGAATCAGCGGCCAGAGCCGGCTGGCGGCGGCGTCCAGGTCGTCGAGCGGCATGCTGTAGAACCGGCTGGTGCCGTCACGCCGCGACGTCACCCAGTCGTCGTCCGCGAGCGTCTTCAGGTGGCGGCTGACGCTGGACTGCGGCATCTGCAGCACGGCGCAGAGCTCCGAGACCGTCAGCTCATGCTTTTCGAGAAGCAGGAGTATCCGGCAGCGGGTCGTGTCCGCCAGCGCCGTCATGTGCTCGAGAATAGCAACCATCCGTATATCCGGATGTAACGCTATATCAACGATCGCAGATTCGTCAACCCTTGAGTGCGCCCTTCCTGGGCCCTTCACTGGGGTCTGACCCCAATCCGGGTCCGGATGGGGTCAGACCCCCCGAGGCGGATGACCTAATCGGGGGAAAACCAGTAGCTCATTTTCATGGCGAAGTAGTTGTCACCCCGAGCGCCCAGGGAACGGAACATGTCCGAGGCCGACGCGCGGGAACGGAAGAGCTCATCGGCCTCGCGATCCTGCTGCCACACCAGGTACAGGGTGCTGCCCGGCCGCCATTCCCAGCGCAGAACGAGATTGCTTCGAAACGACCGCACGTTGAAATCGAGCTCCTCGTGGAGGTCCAGCGCCGCGCGATCCACCGGCAGCAACGCGCGGCTCCGTGGCGCGAGCAACTCGCCCAGCCGGTCGTAGCGCCCGCTTGCCGCAAACGGTTCCCCGTAGAAGTCGAGGTTCAAGTCAGGCTTGAACGTGTAGTTGAGACGCACCTGCGTGGAATAGGTGGAGCGATCGATGTGGCCGAAGATGTAGCGGTTGCCGAAGGTGGCGGCGCGCCCGCCGCCCAGCGTGGCGACGTACTGCTGCGTCTCGACCTCGCGCTCGTACTTCGGTGTAATCGAAAGCTGCCACTGCGGCCCTGGACGAGCGGTCAGGCCCGCCTCGGTGGAATAGATGAGCCCCCCGCCCTCGGTGCGGCCATACACGATCGTCGCTTCGCCGCGCGTTTGCGACGACTCGCTGGTTTCGAGCTCGAGCGTCGTGCCCCACGAGGGCGGCCGCTCCATCGATGGCCCGCCGCGCGTCAACCGCATGTCCTGCCTGCGGAAGTCATACGTGGTGGTGAGATCGGCCTGCCAGAAGTTCCGCAGGGTCACGCTGCCATTGGTGATGATCCGCGACGTCTGGTGATCGCCGCCGAAGTTCCATTCCTGCTCCTGCCCCAGGGTGAACGAATACTCCCGGTACCACGCCCCGGGCGTCGTCTCCTGGTACTCCACTTCCCCGTTCAGCAGGACGCCGTCGCCCGTCGTCAGCCTGCCGATATCGTTGGTCTCGAACTCGGGCGACTCGAACGCCGCTTCCGTCTCGAACGTCCAGTGCCGCGCGTTCTGCCGCTCGAAGGCCACGCCTCCCTTGGCACCCGACATCGAGGTTCGCAAAGGATCGAACCTCACGTAGTCCACGTCAGGCCGCTGAAAGTAGCGCGCGCTCGATCGCTGGAGACGCTGCAGCACGGATGCCTCGCCGTCGACGTGCGTCACACCCATGTATCCCTGCAGCTCGAAGTCGCCGAATCGCAGGACCGAATCGCCGCTCAACGTCAGGGCGTTGCGCGTGAGGAGCGCCGTCAGCGGATCACCCGGCGAGAGCTGCCGGTGCACGGTCGTCGCCATCAGGCCGACCGTCGATCCCGGCGGCCCGAACTCCTGCTCGACGCGCGCCACGCCCCACGCCGTCCGCGGGGCGACCTGGGTACGCCCGAACTGAAGGTTGTTGAAGATCCGCGCCGACTCCTCGTCGGTCACCGCGCCAAGCATGCCGATCGACGTCCCCGACGACAGGCGGCCTGTCAGCTTGGCCGCGCCGAGGATGGTGGTGGTGCCGGGAAAGTCGACGAACTCACCGGTCGCCCGTCCGGTCGGTGCCGCACCGATGCGCCGCGAGTAGAAGTAGTTGTTGACGTTGCCGGTCAGCAGATTTGCGCCCTCGACGAAGAACGGACGGCGCTCGTCGAAGAACGTTTCGAAGGCCGAGAGATTGACTTCCGCCGGATCGGCTTCGACCTGTCCGAAGTCGGGATCCACGGTGGCCTCGAGCGTCAGGTTCGAGCCCAGCCCCAACTTCACGTCCGCGCCCACGCGGCCGGTGAGATTCGCGCCGCCGCTGAAGGGATCACCGGGATCGCGCTCGCCGACGAGGCGTGAGTTGCTGGCGACATACGGGAGGATCTCGAGCCGGCGCCGCGGACGGATGCCGTCGATGCCGGTGAGGTTGCCGAAGAGCGAGGCCCAACGCTCGTCGGTGCGGCGCACCGGCGCCCAGAACACCTCCTCGTTGCGCGAAGGCACCCATCGGCGCACGTTCAGTCCCCACATCTGCGGGGTGCGCTCGTTGAAACGCAGCTGCGCGAACGGAATCCAGAGCTCTGCGGTCCACCCCTGGCCGTCAATCGCCGTCCGCGCCTGCCAGACCGGATTGAACGTCTCGTCCTCGTTCCAGTCGTCATCGCTCGCGTGATAGAAATCGATCCGGACGCCGGTCGCCGTCACGCCGAATGTGGACGCCGTGCGGCGGTCGAGGTAGGTGTCGAGCGAGATGTTCAGATGCTCGGCCTGATCGCCTTCGTCGCGGCGGCCGAGCGGGGCCTGGATGGGCTCGGCGGAAAACATCCGCGCGCCGACATAGAGCGCGCCCTCGTCATAGGCGAGCCTGATCTCCATGCGGTCGCTTGCCGGTGCGCCTTCGCTCGGCTCTTTCTGCACGAAGTCCGTGAGCGGCGCGACGCCGCGCCAGGCGTCCTCGTCAAGATGACCGTCGACGCGAATCGCGCCGGCGGCGACGCGAACCGCCTGCGCCTCCTTGCGAGGAGGTTCCTGGGCAAGTGCGGGAGACACCAGAACACCGGGGAGCAGCGCTCCCAGGCAAAGAGATAGGTATATGAAATGGAGCTGCGGCATGAGGTACGGGTATTACGCCGCCTGCCGCCGTTCCGCTTACGCCGCGCCCAACTCCCTCTCGAGACGCGCGACCAGCATGTCGAGCTCAGCCGAGACAGCGGCGACCGTGTCGGGCTGGCTCAAGTCGACGCCCGCCCTCGACAGTAACTGCATCGGATAGTCGCTGCCGCCGGCGCGCAGCAGGGAGAGGTACCGGCCGACGCCGTCGGCCTTGCGCGCGGCGTCCTTCGCCCGCAGGTCCTGCATCAGCCGCGCGGTCGAGGCGAAGCAGGTGGCGTACTGGTAGACGTAGTACGGCGTGCTGAAGAAGTGCGGGATGCGCGCCCAGGTCACGCGCGACATCTCCTCATGCTCGAGCACGTCGCCGTAGTAGTCGCGCAGCAGCCCCGCGTAGATCGCATTCAGCGCATCGGAGGTAATCGGGTGGTCCTGCTCGACCAGCCGGTGCGCCTGCAGCTCGAAGTCGGCAAAGAGCACCTGCGTATAGAAGGTGCTCGCGATGCTGTCGATCGCGTGCTGCAGCAGGACGATGCGCTCCTCGCGCGTGTGCGCACGCGCGAGCATGAGATCCAGGAACAGCGCTTCGTTCAGGGTCGACGGCACTTCAGCCACGAAGATGGTGTAGCCGGCGTACACAAACGGCTGCGCCTGGTGCGCCAGCAGCGTGTGCATCGAGTGGCCCATCTCGTGGGCGAGGGTGAACACGGCGTCGAGCGTCTCGTTGTAATTGAGCAGCATGAACGGATGCGAGCCATACACCGGCGCCGAGTAGGCTCCGCTCCGCTTCCCCACGTTCTCGAACACGTCGATCCACCGGCCGTCGAACGCCTCGCGGACGTGCTGCTGGTAATCGCCGCCGAGCGGCGCCACCGAATCGACGATCAACGCCCCGACGTCATCGTACGGGTACCGCGTGTCGTGCTCGACCAGCGGCACGAAGATATCGAACAGGCGGTAGCTCTCGAGGCCGAGGACCTTGCGGCGCAGGCGGTGATACCGGCGGAGCGGCTCGACGTTGGACTTGGTGGACGAGATCAGGTTCTCGACGACCGCTGTCGGGATGTTGTTGCCGTGCAGCGCCGCGTCGAGCGTCGTCTCGTAGCCGCGTGACTGTGCGTGAAACCAGTCGCGCTGCAGCACGCCGTTATAGAGCGCCGCATAGGTGTTCTGGTTGTCGGCGTAGGCCTGGTGGAAGGCGCGATACGCGGTCGCGCGATCGGCCTGGTGGCGGTTGGTCTCGAGCAGCGCCCGGTACTGCCCGTAGGTCAGCGTCACCTGTTCGCCGCTGGCCAGCGTGATCGACGGATATTTCATGTCCGCCGTCGTCAGCGCCGCGTAGCTGTCGTGCGGCACGCTGTTGAACCGGCCCGCGAACGACATGAGGCGCTCGCCCGGCTCGTCGAGGACGTGGTCCTGCTCGTGAAACAGGCTTTCGATCGCGAACCGGTAGACGCCCAGGTCCGGGTTGGCATCGAGCCACCCGCGAACCGTCTCCAGCGAAATCGCCAGCAGCTCGGGGTTGAACCACGAGCTGGCCTGCTGCTCGCGCGCAAACAGAATCTGCACCTGCTGGCGCCGCGCGTTGATCTCGTTGTTGCGCTGGTCTTCGTCGTACTGGAGCGAGGCGAAGTACCAGACGCGGTAGCTCAGGGCGCCCATCGCGTCCATGGCCTTGAACGCGGCGAGCAGCTGCTCCGGACTCTTGCCCAGCGTGCCCTGGAATGCCTTGAAGGATTCGATCGCCCTTTCGAGCTGCTGGTGGTTCGCGGTCCACTCGTCCCAGTCACGGCAGATCGACGTGACGTCCCAGGTGTAGCGCGCGGGGACCTGATCGCGGGTCGTAAGGGTGCCTGGCTGCGGACGGAACGTATTCATGATCGAAGGAGACGGGCTAGCGCCGGATATTCCGCGGGCAGCCGCACGCTGTGGCGTGGGCGCGTCAACGCGTCGGCGAGGACTGTGGGCAGCGGCACCGCTTCGCCAATCGCCGGCTCGACCACCTCACGGAACTTGGCGGGATGCGCCGTCGCGAGAAACACACCGATCGCATCCGGGCTGGTCGCCATTGCCTGCTGCAAACCGAGCCAGGCGATCGCACCGTGCGGATCGAGCAGGTAGCCGGTTCGGTGATACATGTCGCGGATCTCGTCCAGCACGCGCTGGTCCTCGAACGCCACGCCTGATACGTCGTGCCGCAGGCGATCGAGATCCTGGTTGTACATCGCCTGCATGCGCTCGAAATTGCTCGGCGCGCCGACGTCCATCGCGTTGGCGACGGTGCGAATCGATGGGCGCGGCCGATACTGGCCGGTCCGCAGGTACTCGGGCACGACGTCGTTGACGTTGGTCGAGGCGACGAAGCGCTCGACCGCCAGCCCGAGACGTTTTGCAATCAGTCCGGCCGTGAGGCTGCCGAAGTTGCCGCTCGGCACCGACACGATCGGCGGCTTCTCGAGGCGGGCCGGCTCGGGAGACATCAGGGTGAAGTAGTAGAAGACCTGCGGCAGCAGCCGGCCAAGGTTGATCGAGTTGGCCGGCGTCAGCCACACATGCGTCCGCAGATCGTCATCGGCAAACGCCTGCTTCACGAGGCGCTGGCAATCGTCGAACGTCCCCGCGACAGCGACCGCCGTGATGTTGTCGCCAAGCGACGCCATCTGTGCTTCCTGGACGTCGCTGACCTTGCCCTCGGGATACAGCACGACGACGCGCGTGTCGGGCACGCGGTGAAACGCCTGCGCGACGGCGCTTCCCGTATCACCGGAGGTCGCGACCAGAATCGTCAGCGGCGTGCCGTCGGTGAAGTGGTGCAGCAGGCGCGCCTGCACCCGCGCGCCGACGTCCTTGAAAGCCAGCGTCGGGCCATGAAACAGCTCCAGCGCCCACACGCGATCGCTCACCGGCACCAGCGGCACCGGAAAGTCGAGCGCATCCTTCACCAGCGCGGCAAGATCCGACGCCGACATCTCGTCCCTGAGGAGATGGGCGCCGACCAGCGAGCCGATCTCGACGATGTCGGTGGTGTGGCGAAGGGCGTCGAGCGTGGCCGGCGGCAGCGGGTCGAAACGCTCCGGCATGTACAGGCCGCCATCCGGCGCGGTGCCGGCAAAGAGCGCGTCGACGAACGAGACGGGCGGCGAGGAGCCGCGGGAGCTAACCCACTTCATCAGGCCTGCATCGGTTCGGGGCGGATAGGGATGGGCTGGCCGCGTTCGTCGATGGCGACGAGCACGACTTCGGCTTCGGTGACCTTGACGCGCTCGCCGTGGCCGGTCGCGCCAGGACTGACGGGCGGCGTGCCCCAGCGCTCGGCCTCGACCGACACGCGCACGGTAATCGACGTGCGGCCGACGCGAACGGTCTCGGTGTAAAAGCTCACGATATCGCCCAGGAACACCGGCTCGTGAAACTCGACCTCGCGCATCGCCTTCGTGACATAGCGGTGCGCCGCCACCTTGCGCGCCTCAACGGCCGACGCGAGGTCGATGTGCGACAGGATCACCCCGCCGAAGATCGTCCCCATGGCGTTGGTGTCTTTCGGCAGCAGGATCACCTTGATGGCAGGCACGCGCTCAGTCATGCAAACCACCATTTTATCTCTGTCTCTCGCAGAAATCCGTTTATCATGTTTGCTGGTGACGCGGCTCGGCCAACATTCGGGCCGCTCCGTTGTCGCGGCCCGGTCGTTTGTCGTTGTCGGCTTGTTGTGATGAGGGAGCCAACCTGGTGAGACGGTCCACGAGATGAGCACGACGACCAACGGCCGTTCGCCCGCGCCGCCGGCGACACCGAACACGACTCGCGCGTGGAACGTGCACGACGCCAGCGAGCTGTACGAGGTCGAGCGCTGGGGCCACGGCTACTTCTCGGTCAACGCCGCGGGTCACGTGCAGGTGCATCCGACGAAGGAGCCCGAGCGCGGCATCGATTTGAAAGAGCTCGTGGATCGGCTCCAGCTCCGCGGTATCAGCCTGCCGGTGCTCGTCCGTTTCAGCGACATCCTCAAGCATCGGCTCGGCGAAATTCACGCCGCGTTTCAGGCCGCCATCGCCCAGCACCAGTACCAGGGCACATACAGCTGTGTCTACCCGATCAAGGTGAATCAGCAGCGGCAGGTGGTCGAAGAGGTCCTCAACTTCGGCAAGCCGTACAAGTTCGGCCTCGAAGCCGGCTCGAAGCCCGAGCTCCTCGCCGTGATGGCGCTCGCCGACAACGACACACCGATCATCTGCAACGGATTCAAGGATGCCGAGTACATCGAATCGGCGATGCTCGCGCTCAAGATCGGACGCAACATCATCCCGGTCATCGAGAAATACACGGAATTGAGCCTGATCCTGGAGATCGCCGAGAAGATCGGCGTTCGCCCCCAGATCGGCATGCGCGTGAAGCTCGCCACGCGGGGCAGCGGCCGCTGGCAGTCGTCCGGCGGGTTCCGCTCCAAATTCGGGCTCAGCGTCACCGAGATCATGCGCGGCCTCGAGGAACTGAAAGCCCGCGGCATGCAGGATTGCCTGAAGCTGCTCCACTTCCATCTCGGCAGCCAGATCACCAACATCCGCATCGTCAAGGGCGCGCTCAACGAGGCGGCGCGCGTGTATGCGGAGCTGGCGAAGCTCGGGGCCGGACTGCAGTACCTGGATGTCGGCGGCGGCCTCGGCGTGGACTACGACGGTTCGCAGACGAACTTCGAATCGAGCATGAACTACACGCTCCAGGAGTACGCCAACGACGTCGTCTATCACATCCAGACCGTGTGCGATGAGGCCGGCATCCCCCACCCGACGATCATCTCCGAGAGCGGACGCGCGGTGGTCGCCTATCACAGCGTGCTGGTGTTCAACGTCCTCGGCGTGTCGGGCTTCGGCACCGAGACCGTGCCGACCACGGCCAATCCCGATTGGGAGCAGCCGCTGATCGACCTGGTAGAGACATATAACAATGTCAACGCCCGCAACGCGCTCGAAGGATTTCACGACGCGCAGCAGGCGCTCGACATGGCGCTCAGCCTGTTCAACGGCGGCTACCTGCCGCTCGAACAGCGCAGCGCCGCCGAGAACCTGTTCTGGGCGACCCTGACCAAGCTGCAGAAGATCGCCCAGACGATGAGCGAAGTGCCCGAGGATCTGCAGAACCTCGACGAGCAGCTTTCCGACACCTACTTCTGCAACTTCTCGCTGTTTCAGTCGATCCCCGACAGCTGGGCGATCAAGCAGCTCTTTCCGGTGATGCCGATCCATCGGCTCAACGAGAAACCGCTCAACCACGCGGTGCTGGGCGACATCACCTGCGACTCCGACGGCAAGCTCGATCGCTTCGTCGATCGCCGCGACGTCAAGAAGACGCTGCCGCTGCACACGGTCAACGGCGAGTCGTACTACCTTGGCGTGTTCCTGGTGGGCGCCTACCAGGAGATCCTCGGCGACCTCCACAACCTGTTCGGCGACACGCACGCCGTGCACGTGACCCTCGACGCCAACGGCGAGGCGCGGCTCGACACGCTGATCAAGGGCGACACCGTGCGTGAGGTGCTCGACTATGTCGAGTTCGACGCCGATTCGCTGCTCGGGAAGCTACGCACCGATGTGGAGAGCGCGGTGCGTGAAGGCCGGATGGACTACGAAGGCGCAGGCCGTCTCCTGCGTTTCTACGAAGACGGCCTGCACGGATATACCTACCTCGAAGGATAGCCCTACCGGCTCGCCGCTCCCGCCCGGGATGCGCCGCCGGGCGTCCCCATTCCGCCAACGCCGACCATGGTCACCGTCGTCGTCCGCCTGATCTCGGTGCCGTCACTCAGCTTCAGGATCGCCACGACCGAGTGCTGTCCTGGCGTCATGCGCTTGATCGCGAACTGATGCGTCGCGGCGGCCTTCTCGCCATTCAGCGTGATGGCGTGCGAACCGCCGGATAGATCCTCGTCCGACATCCACTCGAGCGTGAGCTCACGGGCGCGTGGATCCGGCTCGACGCGCATACGAACCATGACGTCGCCGCCGCCAATGAACGCGGGGGCCTTGACCGTCAGCGGCTGGGACTTGTCAGCCGCCTCCGCAGTGCCACCGAATACCGAGATACTTGCCAATAACACCGCCAGGGATAAGTGCCGTGTCATGAGTCGCCTGCCTCCTGCGACCAGAGGGAGCAACAGGAGGGCCAACGCTCGCGCGACAAACGCGCAAATTCAGGCCTGATTTTGATCGCGTCCACACACTATGACGACAATCCTGTCGTTATAGATATGTAGCCACACGTATGGCGGACTCTGATTGCGGCTCGCGGCGGGTGGAGCGGCGACATCGGCCGGCACCGGACCGAGACGCG
>CAMCNL010000080.1 GCA_945876205.1 Candidatus Sulfopaludibacter sp. SbA3 | reverse complement strand
CTATTGCTGCTCTCGGAACCTTCCTGCGCCGTGGCTCGCATCGAAGCGGCCATCGCCATGGCGCCAACCAGAAGCCCAGCAAGAGCCACATTCTTCCAAGACATATCCTTACTCTCCTCGCGTTAGAACCACCGAATTGCACCTAACTCGTTAGGCTGCTTGTACTCTAGATTCAACAAAATTGCTACGACTTTGTTCTGCGCTCGCAGAGAACCTCACCGATCCGGCCTGCCACCGTGCTATCATCCAGCCCTTAATTTTCCGCAAAATACGAGGCTTTGGGCATGCGCCTCAGCCGTCTGGAGCCCCCAAGGCGATGACACTCACGCGAGCTGTTTCGACCCTTCTCCTGCTGACGGCCGTCGCCGGCGGCAATCCCACAGTTTTGGCCCAGGCCGCCCCCACCTACAAGGCTCGCCTGTCCACGGTTCCGGTTGAAGCCTCGACCGCGGCGGGGCTCACCGGGTCGGGTTCGGCGACCGCCACGCTCAAAGGCACGACGCTGGTGGTCACTGGCACCTTTCAGGGTCTGCAGACCCCCGCAACCACCGCACGCGTCCACGTGGGCCCCAAGGGCATTCGCGGCCCCGCCGTGCTCGACCTGGTCGTCACCAAGGCCGTCACCGGTAGCATCGCTGGCGAACTGGCGCTGACACCGGCGCAGGTGGACCACCTGAAACGCAACCGGCTATACATTCAGATTCAGAGCGAAAAGGCCCCTGGGGGAAATCTCTGGGGCTGGCTGCTTCCGTAGGAGTCGTATCGATGTCCACGCACAGGTTCAGGCTCCTTACATCGGCGTGCATAGGCCTGTGCGCGCTCGCGGTGATCGCCGCGCAACAGGCGTCGGCGCCCATCTACACGGCAGCCCAGGCCACCGCCGGCCGCGCGGCCTACACGACGACCTGTGCCGGATGCCATCAGCCCGACCTCGGCGGCCTGAACGAGGCGCCGCAGCTCGCCGGCGGCAACTTCATGAATTCGTGGAACGCGTCCACCACCGCTGATCTCGTCGGGCTCATCACAAAGACCATGCCCCCGGGCGCTCCCGGGTCGGTGGATGCGGTCACGGCCACGAACATCGCGGCCTACATCCTCCAGGCGAACGGCGCGGCAGCGGGACCCCAGGCGCTCACACCCACGACGGCCGCTCGCATCGGCACGATCGCGATGCAAGCCGCAGCGACGCAGACGCCCGCGGCTCTCCCTTCCCCGGTGGGCCGTGGCGCCGCAGCGGGAGCGGCGGCTGCGCGGGCGCCGGCGGGACGCACGGTCGCCGGAGAGGTGTCCGGCTATGTGCCGGTGACAGACGAGATGCTTCGCACGCCGCCCGCGGGCGACTGGCTGATGGCGCGGCGCAACTACCAGGCCTGGAGTTACAGCCCCCTCAATCAGATTACGCGCGACAACGTGAAGAGGTTGCGCCTCGCCTGGGTGTGGAACATGAACGAGAGTGGCCAGGGCACGGCTGGAAGCCAGCCCATGCCGCTCGCCCACAACGGCATCCTCTATCTCGTGCACACCGGCAACGTGGTTCAGGCGCTCAACGGCCGCACCGGCGATCTGATTTGGGAGTACCGCGCAGGCCCGGAACAGGGCGGCGGTCCCATGCGCGACATGGCGATCTATCAGGACAAGGTGTTCATCGCCACCAGCGACGCCCGCATGGTGGCGATCGATGCCCGCAACGGTACCCGGGTGTGGGAGACGCGCTTCGCCGACCACGACAAGGGCTTCATGGACGTGTCGGGACCGCTCGCGGTCAGAGGCAAGCTCATCCAGGGTCTCGCCGGCTGCTCGCGCTTCACGGGAGACGGCTGCTACATCACGGCGCTCGATGCGGCAACGGGCAAGATCGCATGGCAGTTCAATACCATCGCGCGACCCGGCGAGCCCGGCGGCGATACCTGGGGCTCACAGCCGCAGACGTTCCGCGCCGGCGGTGAGACCTGGGTCACCGGCAGCTACGATCCCGACCTCAACCTCACTTACTGGGGCACCGCGCAGGCGAAACCGTGGGTGCCGGCCAGCCGAGGCATGAAGGCGCT
This sequence comes from Candidatus Sulfopaludibacter sp. SbA3, assembly GCA_945876205.1. Lineage (GTDB taxonomy): Bacteria > Acidobacteriota > Vicinamibacteria > Vicinamibacterales > UBA2999 > CANNDT01. The sequence goes on along the minus strand of CAMCNL010000080.1, from coordinate 13,120 downwards.
GGACAAAGCCCTGTACACGAGCTCGACGCTGGCGCTCAATCCCGATACCGGGAAGCTCGTCTGGCACTTCCAGCATGCGCCCGGAGAGGCCCTCGACCTGGACGAAGTCTTCGAACGCGTGCTCATCGACGTCGACGGACGCAAGCTTCTCTTCACGGTCGGCAAGCCGGGCATCCTCTGGAAGCTCGACCGTCAGACGGGCCAGTTCCTGGGGTACAAGGAAACCGTCTTCCAGAATATTTTCGACGACATCGACCCGAAGACCGGCACGCCGACCTACCGCAGCGACATCCTCGAAGCGAAGGTGGGACAGGCGGTGACCGCGTGCCCCAGCACGTTCGGTGGGCATAACTGGCAGGCGATGAGCTACCACCCCGGGGCCGGACTTCTCGTGATTCCCCTCAACCAGTCGTGCCTCGAGATAGCCGGACGAGGGGGCGAGCTCAAGGCAGGGGCCTCCGGCCCGGGCGCCGCTCGCGGCTGGTTCGAGATGCCGGGTACCGACGGCAAGCTCGGCAAGCTCGCCGCGTTCGACGTGAGGACGATGAAGGAGGTCTGGAGCTACCAGCAGCGGGCGTCGTTCCTGACGTCGGTGCTCTCGACTGGTGGCGACCTCGCGTTTGTCGGCGATCTGGATCGCAACTTCCGTGCGTTCGACGTCCGGTCAGGGAAGATCCTGTGGCAGACGCGGCTGGGTACGTCGGTGCAGGGGTTTCCGATCTCGTTCACCGCCGACGGGAAGCAGTACGTCGCGGTGACCACCGGGCTGGGCGGAGGGAGCCCGCGCCAGGTGCCACGCCTGCTGACGCCCGAGATCATTTACCCGCTCAGCGGGAACTCGTTGTACGTGTTTGAACTGGCGGAGAACTGAGTGGGGCATCGAATGAAGAACCTGTCTCGCGTCATCGCGTGTGCCATAGCCACGCTCGCGGTCGCTCTGTCCCAACCCCACGCTCAGGCGACGCAGGTCCCCTCCACCACGTCCGACACTCAGGCGCCGATCACCGGGTGGTTCTGCCCGATGCATCAGGACCACACCTCGCACGAATCCGGACGATGCCCGATCTGCGGCATGGCCTTGATCCCGGGTAATCCGTACGACACGCGCGACTACGTGCTCGACTTCACGACGTCGCCTGCGGCGGTCGCACCAGGGACGCCCTTCACGATGACGTTCAGGGTGCGTCATCCAGGCACAGGCGAGGTGGTGAAGAACTACGAAGTGGTGCACGACAAGCGGTATCACCTGTTCGTGATCAGCCAGGACCTCACCGTCTTCGAGCACGTGCATCCGGAATTGCAGGCAGATGGTTCGTGGGCGTTGACGATGACGCTTCCCAAGCCCGGGTACTATCGGGTGCTGTCCGACTTCGTTCCCGGCGGCGGAGCGCCGCAGTTTCTGGGCCGGACGCTGATGACGGGCGGCTTCGATGAGGAGTTGGAGTCGCAGGGCGCGCACCTCGAACCGGACGTGGTGCTCAGGAAAACCGTCGACTCCATTACAGCCTCGGTCGAACTCGACCCGTCGCCGTTTGTCGCCGGCCAGTACGGCCACCTTCGATTCATGCTGACCGATGCGACCACCGGCGAGCCGATTACGGACCTGCAGCCGTACCTGGGTGCGTTTGGCCACACTCTGATACTCAGCGAGGACCTGCTGGACTACGTGCACTCGCATCCCAGCGAATATGCCGAGCAGGAGGTGTCAAAGGGATTCGGCGGGCCTGCCGTCACCTTCGAGGGCTACATGCCGCGCCCTGGGCGGTATCGTTCGTGGACCCAGTTCCTGCGGAAGGATCACCTCACAACGGTGTCGTTCACCTTCACCGTCCTGGCGCTGGAGGACGCGGTTCGAACGCAGCCGTGAGGCCTCCGGGAGCCGCCTCGTAGCTGCTGAACGTCAACGTGAACTGCGACGGCCTCTGGCCGGGGGTAGGGTCGAAATGGGCGACCGCCTGCACGACCGAGCCCTTCGGCAACGTCAGCGGCTGCCGAAGGACGTAGGACGTCTGCCATTCCTGACGAAACTTCCTGATCCACAGCAGTACCTGCGACGAGCCGTCCGGTCGCTTCGCCTTCACCTCAATCGATCGTCCTCCCGGCCCCATCTCCGGGCGCATCTCGACAATCGACGTGTCGCTCGGCACCACCATCATGGCGGTCAGCCGTGGCGCGAATGCGCCAGCCGCCGCCGGCGCCTGTACCGGTTTCAGTACGGTGGTCGCCATCTCACGAGCCGGCCGGTTGGCGGTGAAATAGAGTCCGAGGCGGGGCGTATCGACGACGAGGTCGGACACGGGCTGATACAAGACATCAATCGCGATTTGCGCGCCCGCTGGCATTCTGATTCCAGCATCGTCGGGCACCTGCATGGTAGTACGCCACGGGGTCCAGGCGCCCAGGTACTGCCCCGTGTCGGCGAGCGAGAAGAACGCCGCGCGGACGACCCGCGTGTCGGCCGGTTTGTAATCGAACGCCCGAAGCCATCGCTCCTGGGTCACCGCCGTGTCCATGATGATGCGGGTGAACCCCGCCGGGCGTCCCTGCTCGACGCGCGTCCCGGCGCTGGCGGTCAACAAGACGTCGGGATTCCCGAGCATCCAGTGCGTGCTGTGATCCAGATATGCCGACGGCTCGCCCTCGCCCTTCGGCGTGCCTCCATCGATCCAGGAGATGAGGAAGTCGCGTTCGCGTGTCGTGAGGCCGAGATCGTTGGCAAACTCGCCATAGCCTCGTTCGGCCGGCCAGGGCGGCATCCGCCGTTCGAGAATCTCCTCCTTGATCGCAACAGCCCAGGGGCGCGCCTCTTCATATGTCGCGAGGGACATGGCCATGCCTCCGGCGGCATGACACTGGAGGCACTTGCTCTGGAAGAGCGTGGCGATTTCCCGGTTGAACAGTACCGTCGTGGTGATCGGATTGTGTGGAGACGCCTCCCGTGGCCAGAAGAGCCCGACCGCGATCGCGCACCCGGCCGCAACGGTCACGAGGAACCTGTTCACGGTCGAATTGTAGCGCCTCAGGCCATCGTGTTGCGCGGCGATTGCAAGGTTGATACAGTGCCTCCACACTTCCGCTTTCGAGGCATTTCAGAGGCAAGGCTGGACCCGCCTCGCGTGAGCGCTGGACCGGGTCACACGCTGTGACGACGTGACCGATCAGGAGGACAAGATTCAGATGGCGCGATCCAAGAAACATGTCGTCGGTCGCCGGGGCTTTCTGAAGGGTGCAGCCGTGAGCGCCGCCGCCGGCGCCGCGACGCTGGTGACGGAGCTCCCGGGTGCGCAGGCCCAAACCGTGGCCAGACCCCAGGCTCCCGTCCCGTCCGCGGCAGCGGTGGCCAGGGAGGCTGGCCCGGCGCCGGTGGTCGATGTGCGAATCATCGAGAATCCCGCGTCCGACTACATGGTGGACGTGCTCAAGGCGTTGGGCATCGAATACATCGCGTCGAATCCCGGATCGAGCTTCGACGGGCTGCAGGAATCGATCATCAACTACGGCAAGAACACCGGCCCTGAGTGGTTGACGTGCCTGCACGAAGAGTCGTCGGTGGCGATGGCTCACGGCTGGGCGAAGATCGAGGGCAAGCCCTCGCTGATGCCGATTCTCCACGGTGTCACCGGCATCCAGCACGCATCGATGGCCGTGTACAACGCGTATGTGGACCGCGTACCGGTGTTGATGGCCACCGGCTTCCAGCTCGACGGTGGGATCACGGCCCACGGCGCGACCGATATGGCGAGTATCGTGCGCGGTTATCTGAAATGGGACCATCAGCCGACCAGGCTGGATCAATTCTCGTCGTCGATGCTTCGCGCGTACCGGCTTGCCGCCACACCGCCAATGGCGCCGACGATGGTGCTGCTCGACAAACACTTGGAGCAGGCGCCGCTGGGACCGAACCGACCAGCGTTGCCGAAGCTGACCCTGCCGACGATTCCGAGCGCCGACATCGGCTCGCTTCGGGAGACCGCGAAGCTGCTGGTCGCGGCGGAGAATCCGCGCATCAACGCGGGTCGGCTCGCTCGGACCGAACGAGGTGTCGTGTTGCTCGTCGAGCTCGCGGAGCTCCTGCAGGCGCCGGTGGCCTCGGTCGGTACCAATAATCGGGTCAGCTTTCCCTCGCGTCACCCGTTGGCGGGAGCGGGCACCGGGCAGCCGGATCTCATTCTCAGTCTCGAGGCTGGCGGTGGAAGCGTTCCGGGGGTCAAGACGATCGCGATCACGGCCGCCGAAATGCTCGCCACGAGCAACTACAACGTGCTGCCGAACTCGCCGCAGGCAGACCTGCTCATCGAAGCCGACGGCGAAGCCTCATTGCCGGCGCTCATTGAAGAGGTGAAACGGCTGATCACGAGCGACCGGAGACGCGTCTTCCAGGAGCGGGGTGTCAAGCACGCCGACGCCAACAGACAAGTCCGGGAGCAGGCGATTGCGAATGCGCGACTCGGTTGGGATGGGTCCCCGATCAGCCTGGCACGGCTCGCAGCGGAGCTCTGGCCGCTCATCAAGAACGAGGACTGGTCGCTGGTGTGCCCCCAGGACTTTATCAGCAACTGGCCGAATCGGTTGTGGAACATGGACAAGCTGTATCGACATACCGGCGGCCGCGGAGCCGAAGGCATGGGGTATGGGGCGCCGGCGGCGGTCGGCGCTGCGCTGGCGAACAAGAAGTATGGCCGCCTCAGCATCAACATTCAGCAGGATGGCGATCTGAACTACGCGCCCGGCGTGCTCTGGACCGCTGCGCATCACAAGATTCCACTGCTCACGATCATGCACAACAATCGTGGCTATCACGCGGAAGTGATGTTCATGCAGCGGGCGGCGAACCTCCGCAATCGCGACGTTGACAGGGCGCACATCGGTACCAGGCTGATTGAGCCCAACATCGACTACGCCAAGATGGCGCAGGGCTACGGTATGTACGGCGAAGGCCCGATTGCCGACCCCGCGCAGCTCGTGCCGGCGCTCAAGCGCGGCCTCGAACATGTGAAACGGGGCGAGCCGGCCCTGATCGATGTTCTGACCCAACCCCGATAGGAGTGCTTGTGAAACGCGGTCTCCATCGTCGAGTCATGTTCGGCTTCGTGGTCGGCGCGGTCGCGGTGTTCGCCGTGTCGGCGTCCTACGCGCAGGTTCAGCCCAGCCAGGCCGGGACGGCTCCGGCGCCCAACGTACCAGCCGGCGATGCCACGAGAGGCTCGGCGCTCTACCTTGCGACTGGCTGCTGGCAATGCCACGGCTTTGCCGGCGCCACGGGATCCGGCGCGCCTCTTGTCATCAGCGGCCTGAGCGCCAGCGGATTCGTCAATTACCTCCGCAATCCGCGAACCCGCGCGATGCCGCTCTACAGCACCAAAGTCATGTCGGATGCGGCGGCTGCGGATCTGTACGCGTATATCAAGACGTTCAAGAGGCCGTCGGACGCCAAGGACATTCCGCTGCTGCAGCAAATCATCAACGAGAAGTGACGGCGACGACGCCACCTCGTCTTCTCTCGCCGCGTCGCACTGAATCGCCTGGTTCGCGACAGCGGCAGTCAAAAGTTCTTAGGTCTACCGAGGAATAGAAGGAGTTATTGAATGAGTCGGATTTTTCGATCGTTGTTCGGCGTACTGGTCCTGCTGCTCTCCACCACGCCAGCGTGGGCCCAGAACACGGCACAGATCAACGGGACGGTCGCCGATGGCAGCGGCGGCGTGCTGCCGGGTGTCACGGTCACCGGCATACAGACCGACACGGGCTTTCGCCGGGAGACCGTCACTGACGAGAGCGGCGCCTACACGCTGCAGAACCTGCCGATTGGCCCGTACCGCCTCGAGGCATCGCTCTCCGGCTTCCGGGCCTACGTGCAGACCGGCATCGTGCTGCAGGTCGGCAGCAATCCGGTGATCGGGGTGAAGTTGGAGCTGGGCAGCCTCGAGGAAACGGTGTCGGTCGAGGCATCCGCTCCGCTCATCGAAACACGCAATCCGTCCATTGGCGAGGTCATCACCAACGAACAGGTTGAGGCGCTTCCGCTGGAGGGACGCAACGCCACGTCGCTGATCATCTTGGCGGGCGCCGCCGTGGACACGGGGACGCAGTCGAGCCGCAGCATGACAGCCGCCCGCGGCATTGCCATCGCCGGCGGCCAGGCGTTTGGCGTGGCGTACACGCTCGACGGCGCGAATCACATCGACTATTACGACGGTTTCAACCTGCCGCTGCCCTTCCCCGACGCGCTGCAGGAGTTCCGGGTGGAGACCAACTCGCAGAACGCACAGAACGGGGTGAAGGCCGGCGGCACGGTGAGCCTCGTGACCAAGTCGGGCACCAACATGCTGCGCGGCGACGTGTTCGAGTTCTTCCGCCATCACCGCTTCAACTCGACCTCCCCGTTTGCGGGCACGAACCCGGCCACCGGCAAGCGGCTCAACGACGGATTGAAGCGCAACCAGTTCGGCGGCACGTTGGGCGGCAAGATCGTGGCCGACAAGCTCTTCTTCTTCGGCGGGTATCAGGTCAGCCGCTCGGTTGAGACGCCGGCCGACCTCATCGCATTCGTGCCCACCCCCGCCATGCTGGCCGGCGACTTCACCCAGTTTGCCTCAGCCGCGTGCAACGCAGGCGGCGCCATCACGCTCCGCGGGCCGTTCGTGAACAACCGCATCGATCCCGCGCGGTTGAGCCCGGCAGCGGTGAGGACGGCGCAGAAGCTGCCGTCGACCACCGACCCCTGCGGCCTCACGACGTATTCGCGGCCGACCAAGCCGACCATCGGGCAGACGATCGGCAAGGTGGACTGGCAGATCACACAGAACCACTCGCTCTTTGTCCGGTACATGTTGTCGACCGACAACTGGAACCCGGCCTTCGCCGAGACGAACAATGTCCTGGCGACCACGCGCGGCGGCCGCGATAGCGATTCGCAGTCGCTGGCCATTGGCGACTCGATGGTGCTCAACAACTCGGTCGTCAACAACATCCGGGTGGCCATCAACCGCACGAACGTCCAGCGGACGCACGCGGATTTCTTCGGCCCGAGAGACGTCGGGGTCAACGTCAACACCTCCCTGCCGCATTACATGAACCTCAACGTAGCGGGGGCGTTCCAAATCGGCACCGGAACCGAGACCGACTCGTACTACCGCCGTAACACGATCGCCATCTCGGACGACCTGACCATGGTCCGCGGGAATCATCAGTATGGGGTAGGGACGCTGGTGGCCATCTCGGATTGGAACGCCGCCTCCCCGGTTCGGTCGAGCGGGCCCTTCACCTTCGACGGCGGTGCCACCGGCAGGGGCCTCGCCGACTTCCTGATCGGCGATGTGCGGGAGTACCGGCAGGCGGATACGTACCGGCAGAACCTCACGCAGAACTACATCGGGTTCTACGCCCAGGACACGTGGAAAACGTCCTCTCACATCACGATGAACTACGGAGTGCGATGGGAGCCGTGGTTCCCACAGCAGCACGTGGACGGGACGATCTACAACTTCTCCGCCGACCGATTCCGCGCCGGCCAGCGAAGCTCGGTATTTCCAACCGCCCCCCCGGGGCTCACGTACCCCGGCGACCCTGGCTTCGCGGGCAAGGCCGGCACCGAGCCCAGGTGGCTGACTTTCGCACCGAGGGTCGGGATTGCCTGGCAGCCGACCGACGACGGTCTCACGGCCGTCCGGGCCGGGTACGGGATGAACAGCGATTTCGTGACCGGCGGGTTCTTCTTCGATGCGTCACAGGCGCCGCCCTACGGGCTCGACGCGCGCCTGATCCGGCCAGGCGTCGGGTCGTTCGACGATCCGTGGAGGGGCAGCGGCAGGTCCGATCCCTTTCCGCGGAAATCCCTGGTGGAAGGCGGCGAGGCGGTGTTCCCGCAGTCCCCGCCGTTCCTGGCGGTGCCAGACGATCTCAAGACGACGCGGGTACACAGTTGGAACCTGGGCGTGCAGCATCAGGTCGGCGAGAGCCTGGCGGTGTCGGCCAGCTACGTCGGAAACCGCATGATGCACCTCTGGGGCGACGTCACCGGGAACCCGGGCACTATCCCCGCGGGCGCGTCCGCGACCGGCCCGTGCACCCTCAGGACGCCGACCGGCACGCAGACCTTTCCCAACTGCTCCGCGGCCTCGTTGGAACTCCGCCGCGAGATCAGCCAGGCCAATCCGGCGGTGGGCCAGTTCATCGGATCGCTCGACTGGATCTCCGATTACGGCTGGCAGCAGTATCACGGGATGCTCCTCTCGGCCCAGCGCCGTCTGGCCGACGGCGCCAGCCTCAGTGCCAACTACACCCTGTCAACGTGCGAGGGGTTGATCGGTCAGGGAGGTGGTCCGCTGAACCCCGGCACCGGCTACCAGACACCCGTATCGCTCATCAATCGGCAGGATGACTGGAAGGCGAGACTGGAAAACGACAAGGGGCACTGTTCCTTTTCCCCCACGCACATCGTCAACATGACCGCCAGCGTCACCACGCCCCAGTTTACGAACACCGCGGCGCGGCTCCTCGTGTCAGAGTGGCGGCTCTCCGGCATCTTCCGCGCCTCGTCGGGGAGTTTCCTGAACATCACCAGCGGCCTCGATCGGGCACTCACCGGCGCCGCGGTGCAGCGCCCGGACCAGGTGCTCGACGACCCCTACGGTGCCAAGACCGTGAACAACTGGTTCAATGCAGCGGCGTTCGCGCAGCCGGCGCTCGGGACCGAAGGCAACCTGCGCCGGAACGCCCTCGTGGGCCCGGGCAGCCGGACCCTCGATCTCTCACTTGTGCGGTCGTTCAGGTTCCGCGAGACGCATCGGCTCGAAGCCCGCATCGAGGCGTTCAACGCGCTCAACTGGTTTCGGTGGGGCGACCCGGTCTTGGCCATCAACAGCGGGAGCTTCGGACGCATCCTGACCGCGGGGGATCCACGGATCATGCAGTTCGCCATGAAGTATCAGTTCTGATAGGGAGGTTTGGGCTCGTCGAGCAGGCACACGCCCGCCCGATGTGCCCAGACGTGTGCCGGGGAGATCCGTCCGCACCTCCTCGCCGCACGTGGAACGAATCGGTTCACCCCCGCGCTTCATCCACGCAAGGTAACGTGAAATGCCGACGATTTCGTTCACGCTGAACGGAACCCCGACCACAGCTTCATACGAACCGGGGATGCACCTGCTCGAGGTGCTGCGCGAAGAATGCGGCATCGTCTCGGCGAAGAACGGCTGCGCGCCCGAGGGTGCCTGCGGCTGCTGCCTGGTCGTCATCGACGGCCGGCCCGCGCTGTCGTGCTTGCGCAAACCCGAACAGATGGACGGCCACGACATCACCACCCTGGAAGGCATCCCGGAGGAGACGCGGCGCGTGATCGCGGACGCCTTCGTGCTCGAGGGCGGCGTGCAGTGCGGCTTCTGCATTCCCGGCATCGTCGTCCGCGCCTCGTCCTTGATTCAGCAGGGGAAGACTGAAGATCGCGCGGCGATCGCCAAGGCGCTCGACGGTCATCTGTGCCGATGCACGGGATACGGCCGGATCATCGACGCCATCCAGACGGCCGGCGAAGCGGTGAAGAACGGCGGCCGCCTCGAACGCACCGAGCCGCGGCGGCATCACTACTTCGGCGAAGACTTCGGCCTCGAGCGGATCTCGCCACCCGAGCTTGGCACCCGCTCCACCTCGAAGGACGGCATCGGACGCTCGACCCTCCGCAAGGGCGGATCGCAGCAGACGCTCGGCGAGAAGGCCTTCGTCGACGACATGAGAGTGCCCGGGATGCTGCACGGCGCGCTCGTGCTGACGGAGCACCCGCGAGCGAAGGTGCTCAGGATTCACAGCAGCGAAGCCGCGGCGATGCCGGGTGTGGTGCGCATCCTGACCGCGGCTGACGTTCCAGGATTCCGTGGCGTCGGCATCACCGACCCGGACTTTCCGGTATTTGTCGCCGAAGGCGAGACCACCTGCTGCGTGGCTGACTACCTCGCGATGGTGGTGGCCGACACCCAGTTCCATGCGCGTCAGGCGGCGGCGAAGATCACGGTCGATTACGAGGTGCTCGAGGCGATCGTCGATCCCTTCGAGGCGCTGAAGCCCGGCTCGCCGCTCGTGCACTCGGCGGACACGTTTGCGCCGCGGCCCTCGAACCTGCTGCAGCCGGTGACCGCGTTCACGCGCGGCGACGTCGACGCGGCGCTCGCCTCAGCCGCGCACGTAATCCAGGCGACTTTCCAGACGCAGCCAATCGACATCGCCTTCCTCGAGCCTGAATCGTGCCTCGCGATCCCGCAGGATGGCGGCGTCAAGGTCCACACCGAAAGCCAGGGATCGGTGCACGACCATCAGCAGATTTCCAAGGTGCTCGGGCTGGATCCGAAGCAGGTCGAGATTGCGCTCTCGGCGAGCGGTGGTGCGTTTGGCGCCAAGGAAGAGCTCTCCATCCAGGCGCAGACCGCGGTGGCCGCTTTCGTGCTCGGCCGGCCCGTGAAGACCGTGCTGACGCGCGAGCAATCGACCCAGCACCACGTCAAGCGCCACGCGATGAACATCACGCTGACCGTCGGCGCCGATGCCGACGGGCGTCTCACCGCGCTGCGCTCGCGCATCGTCGCCGATGCCGGCGGCTACCACGCGACCAGCGCCAAGTGCGCGCTGCGTGCGGCATGTCACTCGGGCGGACCGTACCGCATCGCGAATGTCGACGTCGAGTCGAAGGCCGTCTACACGAACAACCCGAACGCCGGCGCCATGCGCGGCTTCGGCAGCAACCAGGCGCAGTTCGCGATGGAAGGCGTCATGGACATCCTCGCCGGCAAGGTCGGCGTCGACGGCTGGGACATCCGGATGCGCAACATCCTCAATCCCGGCGACGCCTTTGCGACCGGCCAGATCATGCGCGAGAGCGTTCGCGGCCTCCGCGAATCGCTCGAGTCGGTCAAGGCGCTCTACAAGAACGCCAAGTACAAGGGCATCGGCTGTGGCATCAAGAGCACCGGCCTTGGCAACGGCACCACCGAAGGCGGCTACATCGTCATCAAGGTGCTCGACGGACCGCGGGTCGAAATCCGCAACGGCTATACCGAGATGGGGCAGGGCATCTACACCGCGACGATGCAGGCGGTGTGCGAAGAGACGGCCCTGCCGAGCGAGATCATGTCGGTCATCTGGGACAAGGATCTCGGCGAGAAGTGCGGCGAGACCTGGGCGTCGCGAGGCACGACGCTGAGCTGCGCGGCGGCACAGATCGCAGGCAAGAAGCTGTGCGAGGATCTCAAGAAGGTCCGGCTGAAGCCGGACACCACCTACGTCGAGGAGCTCGCCCCGCTCGTAGGGCGCGAGTATGTTGGCGAGTACGTGCTCAGCTTCACGACGCGGCCAGGCACGCCGGAAGCGGTCCTCAACCCGACGACGCACCTGACGTTCAGCTACGCCACGCAGGTGGTGATCCTCGACGACGAAGGCAAGCTCGATCACGTGATCGCCGCCCACGACGTCGGACGCGCGATCAACCCCAGGATGTGCGCTGAACAGATGGAGGGCGGCGTCCACATGGGGCTTGGTTACGCGCTGACGGAGAATTTTCCATCGACCAACGGCGTGCCTGATTCGCTGATGCTGCGCGACATGGGCATCCTGCCGGCCAGGCAGATGCCCAAGGTCGACGTGATCCTGATTGAAGTGCCCGATGAGATCGGCGGCTACGGGGCCAAAGGCGTCGGCGAGATCGGCTGTGTCGCCACGGCGGGCGCCGTGGCCGGCGCCCTGCACTCGTTCGACGGGATCAGGCGCGTCCGCCTGCCGATGGACGATGCAGCGGCAGCCGCCGGTTCCCTTCCGAAATCGCGTCGCAAGAGCCGACCCTAAAGTCCAGCGCCCCAGAGTGTTGCCCCGGCGGGCGCGGACATGGTAACTTCCGAGCACACCCACGGGATTTTCCCTTGTACGCCTTTATACGGATACCTACGCCATGAGAGCTTTTGAACTCTTTTCCGCTAAGGATTCGACCCATGCGGTGGCGCTGCTCGCTGAGCACGCGCCATCGGTGAAAGTGCTCGCCGGCGGCACCGATCTGATCGCCGACTACAAGTTCGCGCCCGCGAGCCACGTGCCGAAGGTCATGATCGATGTCTCGAGGCTCGACGAGCTCAAGCACATCACGATGACCGACGCGGGGCTCAGCATCGGCTCCCTGGTCACCCACACGCAGATCATGCGGTCGCCGATCATGGCCGACCTCTTTCCGGCGCTCCAGCACGCGGCTCACACGATCGGCGCGGTGCAGACCCGCAACCTCGGCACGCTGGGCGGCAATCTCTGCACCGCAGTGCCGTCGGTTGACAGCGGCCCGACGCTCGTCGCGCTCGACGCGCTGGTGACATTGCTCTCGCCGTCGGGTAAGCGCCAGCTTCCGCTCGCCGACTTCTTCGTCGGCCCGCGCAAGACGGCGGCGAAGACCGAAGAGCTCCTCATCGAAATCCTCATCCCGAAAACCAGCGTGGGCAAACCGACCAATTTCCAGAAGTTCGGCTTGCGGAAAGGGCAGGCGCTCTCGCTCGTCAATGCGGCCGCCAGCCTCTGGGTCGATTGGGACAAGAACGTCTTCGTCGCGCCGCGCGTGGCACTGGGTGCCGTCGCGCCCAAGGTGATTCATGCGACGTCGGCCGAGAAGTTTCTCGAAGGACGCGCGATCTCGCCCGAGGCGATGGCTGAAGCCGGCCGTCTGGCCGTGGCCGACGCGAAGCCAATCAACGACATGCGCGCCTCGGCCGAATACCGGCGCGACCTGATTGCAGTGCTTACCAAACGTGCCCTGGAAGGGGCTTACGAGCTCGCCCGCCTTCGCCAAGGCTCCGGCGAGGCAGGCCCGACCAGGAAGGGGAACTGAGATGGCGAATGTAACCATGACCGTCAACGGCGTGCTGCGCTCGGCCGCGGTGCCGCCCGAAACCACGCTCCTGCGCCTGCTGCGCGACGAGTTCCAACTGACCGGCGCCAAGCTGGGATGCGACGTCGGTGACTGCGGCGCCTGCACCGTGATCGTGGACGGCAAGTCGGTCAACTCCTGCCTGATGCTCGCCGGCCAGGCCAACGGCCGCGAAATACTGACCATCGAAGGGCTCGCGACGGTCGATCGCCTGCACCCGATTCAGAAGGTCTT
>CAMCNL010000079.1 GCA_945876205.1 Candidatus Sulfopaludibacter sp. SbA3 | reverse complement strand
GGGCCACCACCTGAGCCTCTCCCTCCGCGACATTGACGTGCCTCAGCACCAGACCGCCCGCGATGAAGAAGAGCACGACGGAGACGATCGCCATGCGGCTCGATCCGGAGATCGTTATCGAGGCGGCAAAGAGCGCAGGCCCGGCGATGCCTGCGAACTTCTCGAACACCGAGAAGAATCCGAAGTACTCGGACGACTTATGTTTCGGGATCATACGTGCGAAGAGAGACCTGCTGAGCGCCTGGGTGCCGCCCTGCACCGTGCCGATCATGAACGCCAGCACGAAAAACTGCCAGGTTGTCGTCATGAAGTACGCAAACAGCACGGTGATCGTATAGACCGTGAGGCCGCCGAAGAGCGCCCGCTTCGGACCGATCCGGTCAGCGATGGCACCAAACAGAAACGAAAACGGTACGCCGACAAACTGGACGATGACGAACGCGGCGATCTGGGCGTTGCGGTCGATCCCGATTTCCGCTCCGTAGATTGAGGACATCCGGATGATCGTCTGGATGCCGTCGTTGTAGAGCAGGAACGCGATCAGCATCAGGAAGGCGTTGCGGTATCCGCGGAGCTCGTGAAATCCGCGCCACACGCGGCCGAACGCCACGGAGAGCGTGCCGCCACGGCCGATATCCTCGACCTCGAGCGCCGCCGCCGGTTCCGGCACCCGTCGAAGCAAGGGAATCGAAAACACCAGCCACCACACGGCCACACTGGCGAATGACAGCTTGATCGCGGCCACGGTGTCCGTGAGGCCGAAGGTTGCGGGACTGATGATCCACGCCAGGTTGATGAGGAGAAGAATGCCACCCCCGACGAAGCCGGTGGCGAAGCCTGCGGTCGAGACGCGGTCGATCTCGTCCGGTCGCGCGATGTGAGGGAGCAGTGAGTCGTAGAAGACGATGCTGCCACCGACACCGATGTTGGCCACCATGAAGAGCAGCGCCGCGTACATCCATTGGCCGCGATCGATGGTCGCCAGCAGCAGCGTCGCGGTCACGCCGATCAGCATGAACGTCGCAAGCATCCGCTTCTTCATGGCGCGGTAGTCGGCGACCGCTCCGAGAACCGGGCCCAAAATCGCGGTGATCGTCACCGCGATCGTCGTGGCCCAGGCGAAGCGCGTGGTCGCCGCCGTCGGGTCGAGGCCGGCAGCCGCGTAGTCGCTGAAAAACGGCGGAAAGACGGCGACGACTACGGTGGTCCAGAAGACCGAATTCGCCCAGTCGTACATCGCCCAGGCGCGAAGCTCTGGACGGGAGAGGCCAAGGCGGTCGAGGAGCGGAATGCGCACGCGTCAGTATGTCTTTCTCGCGATCCATTCCCGCAACAGCGAATCGCCGGGAACGACCTCGCCGTAGACGAAAGCTTCTGCGCTGACGGAATTACCGGAAGGCGTCCAGCGGGAGCTGACCGGTGTAGATCGCCATGCCGACGACCGCGTCCACGCCTTCGGCGTCCAGCCGCTCGATATCTTCCACCGTGGTGATGCCGCCGGCGGCGGTCACGCGCCGCGTCGTCGCGCGCCGCACGGCAAGGATGGCGTTCATGTCGGTGCCCTGCATCAGGCCCTCGGTGTCGACGTGGGTGTAGAGGAACTCCGCGCAGTACGGCTCGAGCGCCTTGACGGCATCGACGGCGGTAATCGGCAGCATGGTCTTCCAGCCATGGATGGCGACGTGGCCGCCGCGGCTGTCGACGGCGGCAATCACGCGATCGACGCCAACGGCCTCCGCGAGCGCGCGCGCGAACTCGACGTCCACCGCGCCGTCACGAAAGAGCGAGGAGCTCACGATCACCGCGTGCGCGCCCGCGCCCAGGACGTCTCGCGCGCGCTCGACGGTTCGAATGCCGCCGCCAACGCGGCAGGGCAGGCGTCCACAGATCGTCGCGACCATGCCGCTGTTGTTGCCGTTACCCTTGGCGGCATCGAGATCGATGAGCTGGACCCGCGGAAACCGCGAGAACTTCTGAATCCAGGGTTCGGGATCGCTGGCTTCGATTGCCAACTTCTCGCCCTGGACCAGTTGGACGATGTGGCCGCCTTGAAGGTCGATGGAGGGGATTAGCATGTTCTTGCGGGTGTGGAGCGCATCGATTACAGGCGCACGGGGATGCCCTGGGTATCCAGGTAGCGCTTCAGTTCGCTGACGCGCGTGTCGTCGTAGTGGAAGATCGAGGCGGCGAGCGCGGCATCGGCGCAGCCGCGGGTGAATACCTCCGCGAAATGCTCGCGCCCTCCGGCACCGCCGGATGCGATCACCGGAATGTTCACGGCGTTACTGACCGCCGCCGTCATCTCGCAATCAAACCCGGCGCGCGTGCCGTCGCGATCCATCGAGGTGAGCAGGATCTCGCCGGCGCCGCGCGATTCCGCTTCTCGCGCCCACTCGACCGCGTCGCGGGCTGCGTCCGACGTGCCGCTCCGCACGTACACCGCGAACCCGGCGTCACGCCGCTTTGCGTCGATCGCCACGATCACCGCCTGGCTGCCGTAGCGGCGGGCGAGCGTGGTGATCAGTTCGGGATTGCGGAGCGCCGCCGTATTCAAGCTGACCTTGTCGGCGCCGGCGTCGACGACCGCTGCGGCATCATCCTCGGACCGGATGCCGCCGCCGACCGTGAGCGGCAGAAAGATCTCGTGGGCGACGGCGCTGATCGTCCGCGCGAGCGCCTGGCGCGTTTCGATGGTGGCCGTGATGTCGAGCACGACGACCTCGTCGATGCCCTCGACGTTGTACCGTCGCGCAAGCTCCGCCGGATCGCCCGCGTGGCGCAGTTGCTGGAACTGCACGCCCTTGACCACCTGGCCGTCGCGCACGTCCATGCAGGCGATGATGCGTTTGGTCAGCACGCCTGGCAGACCGTCAGGAAGTTGCGGAGGATCTGCAAACCCGCATCGCCTGATTTCTCAGGGTGGAACTGCACCCCGAACACGTGTCCGCGCTCGACCACCGCCGCGAATGATTCGGCATGCGTCGTCGACGCGGTGCAGTCGGCGGTCACCGGCGCGCCGTAGGAGTGCGTGAAATAGACGTAGGGCTGCGGCGACAGCCCCGCAAGCAACCGGCCCTTTAACGTCTGTGGGGCCCCACAAGCGGGCGGTGCATCGAGCGCATTCCAGCCGACGTGCGGGATCTTGAGGCGCTGCTCGGCATTCCCGTGAAGCCGCGACACGCGGCCGGGCAGCACGCCGAGGCCGCCGACCTCCGGCGCCTCGTCGCTCCCCTCGAAGAGCCACTGCATGCCGAGGCAGATCCCAAGAAGCGGTGTACCCGCGGCCACGGCGTTCGCGATCGCCTCGCGCCAGCGCCCTTTGAGCGCCGCCGTCGCGGCGAAGTTGCCGACGCCGGGGACGATGACCCCGGACGCCTGGGCCAATTCCTCCGGCGATCGCGGCGTCGTGAACTCGGCGCCGAGCGCGGTCAGCGCCTTCCGCACAGACGTCAGGTTGCCGGCGCCGTAGTCAATCAGCGCAATCACAGCAGTCCCTTGGTGCTCGGCAGCATCTTCGCGAGCCGTGCGTCCCTGGCGCACGCCACGCGGAGGGCGCGCGCAAACGCCTTGAACACCGCTTCAACGTGGTGGTGACTCGACCGTCCGTACAACACCTTGACGTGCAGGTTGGCGCGCGCGGCGGCGGCGAAGCCGTCGAAGAAGTCGTGAATCAGCTCGCTCTGCAGGTCACCCACGCGCTCGACCTTCAGCTTCAGATCGACGGTTGCGTGCGGCCGGCCGCTGAGATCGATCGCCGCGACGGCCAGCGTCTCGTCCATCGGCATCAGGAAGTAGCCGGCGCGGTTGATGCCTTTCCGATCGCCGAGCGCTTCGAGCGTGGCTGCGCCGAGGACGATGCCGACGTCTTCGACCGTGTGATGCTGATCGACATCCAGGTCTCCGGTGGCGCGGAGGGTGAGATCGAATCCACCGTGGCGCGTGAACAGCTCGAGCATGTGATCGAAGAACCGGATGCCGGTGCTCACCTTGTATTGGCCGGTGCCGTCGATGACCAGCTTTCCGCGGATTTGTGTCTCCGTGGTCTGCCGGTTGAACGATGCCGCGCGAGCCCCGCTCCCCGCCTTCATGACCGCCCCGCCATGACCGATTCCAGCGCCTCAATCGCCGCATCGGTGTGCTCGAGCATCCCGGTCGTGATTCGGATGCAGCCGGGCGTGGTCGCGTCCTTCGACCGATCCCTGACGTGGACCTTGCGGGCCGCCAGCGCCTCGATGAACGGCGTCGTCTCGCCAACGCGGACCATGACGAAATTCGCGGCGCTTTCCCAGTACTCGAGTCCGAGCCGCCGGCAGGCAACGTAGAGCCGCTCGCGCGATTCAGCGACCTGCGCGGCGTAGCGGGGAAGGAAATCCTCGTCCTCGAGCGCTGCCAGCAGGGCCGTCAGCGCCACGCCGTTGATGTTGAAGGGCAGTGTGACCGCGCGAACGGGATCGAGCGCCTGCGGCTGGCCGATGACGATGCCTACGCGCATCCCGGCGAGGCCGTAGGCCTTCGAGAACGTTCGGCCGACCAGCACGTTGGGGAACCGGGCGAGCTCCGGCAGAAACGTCGTGCCGCCAAATTCGATGTACGCCTCGTCGATCAGCACGACGGCGTGCGGCGCGGCCGTGCTGATGTGGATCAGATCCTCGATCGGGATCAACTGGCCGGTCGGATTGTTCGGCGTGTTCAGGAAGATCATCCGCGTCCGCGGCGTGATCGCCTGAAGCACGGCTTCGGTCTGGAACCGGTATCCAGGCTCGGGCCGCACTTTCACGGCCGTGGCGCCGACAGCCTCCGTCGCGTTCGGATAGGGATCGAACGCCGGCAGCGGAATGATCGTTTCGGCGTCGTGCAGACGGCGCCGCGCGATGTGGCCGATCGCCGCCATCAGGATGCCTTCGTCGAGGCCATTGGTGAGCAGCACCCACTCCGGGTCGACGTTGAAGTGCCGCGCGCACGCCGTGACCGCCTCGCGGTATTGCGGATACGTCGATACGTCGGACGGCTGCACGCGGCGTATCGCCTCGAGCACGCGCGGCGAGCAGCCGCCGGTGTTCTCATTGAGGTGCAGGCGAAGGCCGTCGCCAGGACTCGGATATCCCTGAAGGCGTGTAGTCATCTCGTTCGTACCGCGATCGATGCCGCGTGTGCCTGAAGTCCTTCGGCGTGTGCCAGGTCGACGACGGCATCGGCGATGCCGCGCAGTCCGCGCTCGGTCAGGCGCTGCACCGTAATCTGCCGCACGAAGTCCGCCGCGGAGAGCCCGCCTCGCACGCGCGCGGCGCCCGCCGTCGGCAGCACGTGATTCGATCCAATCGCATAGTCGCCCGCGACCTGGGCCGACCACGGCCCCACAAACACCGAGCCCGCGCACCTGACCATCGCCGCCAGCCGCTCGTCGTCCACGACGAGGTGCTCGGGCGCCGCCGCGTTCGCCAGATCCATCGCCTCTTTCAGCGACGAGGTGACGATGATGCCGCCGTGGGCGCGGAGAGAGTCGCGCGCGGGGCCCGATTCGGGCATGCGGCGCTCGACCTCGCGCGCGACGCGCGTCGCCAGGGTGCGGCTCGGCGTGATCAGCACGCTTCGCGCATCCGGGTCGTGTTCAGCCTGGGCGATGAGGTCTGCCGCGATCCACGCGGCGGGGCCGCGGGCGGAGACAATGACGATCTCGGTCGGGCCGGCGTAAAAGTCGATCCCGCAATCGGCGGAGATCAGTGCTTTGGCCGCGGCGACGTAGCGATTGCCGGGGCCGACGATCTTGTCCACGCGCGGCACCGTGCGCGTGCCGTAGGCGAGCGCGGCGACCGCGTGCGCGCCGCCGACGCGAAACAGTCGCGACACGCCCGCCTCGAGGGCGGCGGCCATCACCACTGGCTCCGGACGCGGGCAGACCGCCACGATCTCGCGAACGCCCGCCGCGGCCGCGGGGATCGCGGTCATCAGCAGCGAAGAGGGAAGTGGATATCGGCCGCCGGGCACGTAGCAGCCGACGCGGTCGAGAGGCACGATGCGCTGTTCGACGGTGACCCCGCTGGCCACGCGCGTGCGCCAGCCGCGCGGCACCTGGCGCTTCGCGACCGCGCGAATGTTCCGTGCGGCAACCCGAATCGCGCGTCGAACCGGCGCCGGCACCGTCGCGGCGGCGGTGCGCATTTCTTCCGCCGAGATCTCGAGCGGACCGTCCTGGCCATCGAACTTGAGAGCGTAGCGCCGCAAGGCGGCATCGCCGCCCCGGCGCACGGCCGAGACGATCGCCGCGACCTTCCGTTCGGTGGCCGCGTCGCGCGTCCGCTCGGGCGCGAGCAGCGCTTCTATCGCCCGCCGATTGGTCGATTCAACGATCCTGAGCATTGGCTACACAACGATCTTGTTCAGCGGGTATTCGACGATGCCCTGTCCACCGGCCGCCTTCACCTTGGGAATCAGGTCGCGCACGGTGCGCTCCTCGATAATCGTGTTGACCGCGACCCAATCTTCATCGCTCAGTGAGGAGATCGTCGGCCGCTGCAGGGCGGGGAGCAGGTCGAGAATCTTCTTCAAGTCGGTGCGCCGCACGTTGAGCATGAGGCCGACGCGGCCGTGGGCCTCGATCGCCGCGCGCAGGAGCAGCGCCAGGTTCTCGATCTTCGTGCGCTTCCAGGAATCGGCGAGCGCCGCGTCGTTGGCGATCAGCTGGGTGTTCGACTCCATGACCGTGTCGAGGATGCGAAGGCGGTTGGCGCGCAGGCTCGACCCCGTCTCGGTCACCTCGACGATGCCATCGGCCAGCACCGGTGGCTTGACCTCGGTCGCGCCCCACGAGAACTCGACGTTGACGGGAACCTTCTTGGTTTCGAAGTACGCCTTGGTCACGCGCACGAGCTCCGTGGCAATGGTCGCGTCCTTGAAGTCGGCGGCGGTCTTGTATCGCGAATCCTCCGGAGCGGCCAGCACCCACCGCACCTTGCCGAAGCTCTGTTTCGCGTAGATCAGGTCAGCGATGCTCGTGAGCTGGTGCTTCGAGCTGCCACCGAGCTTGTGCTCGGCGATCCAGTCCTGGCCCGTCAGTCCGGCATCGAGTACGCCGTCGCTGACGTAGCGCGCCATTTCCTGCGCCCGGATCAGCATGCACTCGATCTCGTCATCGTCGATGGTCGGAAAGTAGGAGCGCGAGCTGACGTAGATGTTGAAACCGGCGCGCGCGAAGAGTTGCACCGTCGCGTCCTGGAGCGAACCCTTGGGGATGCCGAGCTTGAGCTTCATGGAATGGTCACGCCTTCCGGGCGCTGATAAAAGCAGGTCCGCTCGCCCGTGTGGCAGACATTGCCATCACCGAGGCGCTCGGCCTTGACGAGCAGCGTGTCCTCGTCGCAGTCGATGAGCACGTCACGCACCGCGAGCCGGTTGCCCGACGTCTCACCCTTGGTCCAGAGCTTGTTGCGGGTGCGGCTGAAGAAGGTCACGTAGCCGGTGCTGCGCGTGATTTCCCACGCCTCGGGGCTCATGAAGCCCACCATCAGCACTTCGCCGCTGACGTGGTCCTGCACGACCGCCGGAATCAAGCCATCAAGTTTTGCAAAATCCATTTCAGTACTCGCCGTGGGGGCCGGCGGCTGCCGGCCCGTACAACAAAAAACCCCGCCACTCTTCCGGCGGGGCCGCATGCGTATCGGGGTGTCTGGTCTCTGGTCCTAGTCCCTGAGCGCGCGCAGGCCTGCCGGGCGGCTGTGGCCGCCGTGGTGATGGCGATGCGCGTGATGAAGGACCCTGACCATTGAGCCTACAAGGCTACCTGAAACTTTGGGACTTTCGCAAGGGTAGGTTGCCGGGTGGCGTCGCGTTCTTGACAGACGCTCCGTGCTGCGTCAACCTCATCCCATGAAATCGACGTTTCACTACGCCATCATTCTTTTCAGCGCGCTGGCGCTCGGAGCGTGCCGCCAGGCGGACGGTCCGATGCCGACGGCGGACGCGAATACCCAGGGCGAGCTCGAGGACGTCCGGCACGATCTGCAGAACGTCGCGAAACGCGACCCCATGGCGGAGCAGGATCTTGCCGACGATATTGGCAAGTACTCCCGCCGACGCACCGCCATCCCCGCGGTCAACGAGCTGACCCGCCGCACCGCCACCGTGCTCGCCGGCAAGACCGTGAACGAGCAGGCGGGCAACCGCCTGGCGCACAGTCTCTGGACGACGGTCTATGCGCGTGAGTTGAGCGAACGGCAGATTGAGGCGCTGCAAAACGACGTGCAGTCGATCCTGGTGTCGATTGGAGTCGCGGAACCGCAGGCGCAACAGGTCGCGGCGCAGGTGGGCGAAGTGCAGAGAGCGGTGGGCGATCGTCCTCGGCGCTGGTACGAATTCTTCTGAAGCCGGCCCGACGGCCGGCCTCAGAAGGTCACGCTTACTTGCCGACCGCCGCGGCCTTTTCGACAGCTTCCCACGGCAGTCCGGGCCGGCCGAAGTGACCGTAGTTGGTCGTGCTGCGGTAAATCGGGCGGAGCAGGTCGAGGTAATCGATGATCGCGCGCGGGCGGAAGTCGAAGGCGTTCATCACGAATTCCGCGGCGGCTCGCTCGTCGCCGGTGCCGAACGTATCGACCTTCACCGAGACCGGCTTGGCCATGCCGATCGCGTATCCGACCTGGATTTCAGCTCTCTTCGCCAGCCCTGACGCCACCACCTGCTTGGCCACGTAGCGGCAGTAGTAGGCGCTGCTGCGATCCACCTTCGACGGATCCTTGCCGCTGAATGCGCCGCCGCCGTGCCGGCCGGCGCCGCCGTAGCTGTCGACGATGATCTTGCGGCCGGTGACGCCGGCGTCGGCGGACGGGCCGCCGTGGGTGAAGCTGCCGGTCGGATTGACGAACAGCGTCACGTCCTTCCTCCACCACGAGCCGAGCGTGCGCGGCCCGAGCTCCTCACGGACGTATTCGGTGATCTGCTTCTGATCCGCTGCCGGCGAGTGCTGCGTCGAGACGACGACCGCGGTGACTTCCTTCGGTTCGTTGCCCTCGTAGAGCACGGAGATCTGCGACTTGTTGTCGGGGCGCAGCCAGTTGACCTTGTTGCCCTTGCGGTCGTCGGTGAGTCCCTTGGTGAGCTTGTGGGCGAGGAGGATCGGCAGCGGCATGAGCTCCGGTGATTCGCTGGTGGCGTAGCCGAACATGATGCCCTGGTCGCCGGCGCCCTGATCGCCGCTCTGGCTGGTCGCCTCGGTGACGCCCTGCGAGATCTCGTTCGACTGCCTCGTGATCAGCGAGATGACCCTCAGCGTCGTGTCGCAGAACGGCTCGCTCGGATCGGTGTAGCCGATCTCCTTGACCGCCTGGCGGACGACCTTCTCGTAATCGAACGTCGCGTTGGTCGTGATCTCGCCGGCGATCACCACCGTGTCGCTCTTGCACAAGGTCTCGCATGCCACGCGGCTCTGCGGGTCCTGCTCGAAACAGGCGTCGAGGATCGAATCAGAGATGTAATCGCAGACCTTGTCGGGATGTCCCTCGGACACTGATTCTGAGCTGAAGATATAGCGCGACATGGTGCTCCTAAAAAGAAAAAGGGCCGGCGAATTCGTCGCGGCCCCAGGCTTCGCGACTTAGATAGTATGGGTTGCCGGTACGCAGCCTTCTGCGAAAAACCAGCGACGCGGCCCATCAAGTCGGTGAAATCGCCGCGCGCCCTGAACACGACAGTATAGAACCCGAACGGTGGGCCTGACAAGGCCCACCCCAGGTGACGGAAATCACTGATGGTTTGCCTTGTTCATCACGGCCACGCGATCGGGCCCGAGGTTGATTCGATGCGTCCGCTATCGGACCGCGGACGCGCCGACGTCGCGCGACTCGCCGAGGACGCACGCGCGCGGGGGGTCATGCCGGACGTCATCTGGCACAGCAGCAAGCTCCGGGCGCGGCAGACGGCCGAGGCGTTCTGGCGGGCCTGCAATCCATTCGCGACCTTTGGCGCCACGCGCGGCCTGCTGCCCGAGGACCCGCCATCCTGGATGCGCGACCAGCTCGCCGGCGACCAGCGATCGATCCTTGTCGTCGGCCACATGCCGCACCTGCCCGCGCTGCTGCGCCTGCTCTGTGGGGACGCCGCCGACCCTCCGGCGTTCGACTTTCCGCTGCACGGGTGCGTCGCACTGGAACCGGACGGAGTATTGGTGTGGAAGGAACTCTGGAGAATAAAACCGTAAAGGTGCGACGGTGCGACGGTGCACCATCGTACCGTCGCACCGTTGGTGTTACCAGCGGAACGTAACGCCTGCGGTGCCGCGCCAGTAGTCGAAGTTTCCAACCCCGATATCGAACTCGTTGTCCTCCTGCGGATCTTCCAGTGAGCGCGTGTACCGGAGATCGCCGCGGAAGCCGACGTGGTCGGTCATGAAGCCCATGACACCGCCGCCGACGTTGAAGCCGAACTCGTTGTTGTTGATGTTGAAGAGCGCGTTGTCGCTCGAGATCTCCCGCTGGAGGAGACCGATGCCGCCAGCGAAGTAGGGCCGAAAGCCGCCACCCGTCTGGCCGCCGACCGGCACGCCGAGGAGCACATTGCCCATCGCCGTGATGACGTTGCTGCTGTCAAAGAGATCGAAGTCGCCGTCGCCAGGCTCGAAAAATTCCGGGGTATATGACAGGTCCGCTTCCCAGCCGACGATGCCGGCGCCCATCCAGCCGATTGACGCGCCGTACGTGAAGTGCTCGTTGCCCTTTGCGTCAGCACCGAAGGTGGTGCCGAGATTGGGGGTAAATAGCCAGTCGGCGTGCGCAGCGCCCGGTGCAAGCACCAGTGCGAGGGCCGCCATGAGCGCGTATTTCTTGAACATGTCCCGTCCTCCAAGAGCCGGGGCGTCTTCGCCACGGCTCGTCCATGCCGGATCAGAACTGCAAGCAGGGTGCCCGTTACGGGATGTACAAGCTCGATGCATCGCGTGAACTTGCAGGTGTTAACGGTGCAACGAGAGAAGCTGTTCAGTATGCTCGCGGAGCAACTGCCAGGCGCGCGCGACATGGCGTTCCGCGGTGTTGAGATGGCCTATCGCGACGCGAAGAGTCAACACGCCATTCAACTGCGTGTGAGAGAGGAAGACATCGCCTGATGCGTTGACCGCCGCGAGCAGTTCTTCATTGAACGTGTCGAGCTCAGCAGCAGACGCCGCCGCCATCGCGCGAGGCCTCGCGCGGAAGCAGACGACGCGGAACGGCACCGGTGCGAGACGCTCGAATTCCACATCCTCGTCGACCCACTGCGCGAAGAGTCGGGCGAGACGGATGTGCTCAGTCAGCACCTCGCGCACACCCTCGGCACCAAAATGCCGAAGCACCATCCAAAGTTTCAGCGATCGGAACCGACGGCCGAGCTGGATGCCGGTGTCCATGAGATTGCGAACGCCGCGCGAGCCTTCCGCCGTTCGCAGGTATTCGGGCACCAGCGAGAACGCCTGTCTCACGACGTCCATCCGGCGGCAGTAGAACGCGCTGAGATCCATCGGCGTGAAGAGCCACTTGTGCGGGTTGACCACCACCGAATCGGCGTGTTCCCAGCCGTCGAAGTGCACCCGGTACTCCGGCAGGATCGCGGTCACCCCGGCATACGAGGCATCCACGTGCAGCCAGATGCTTTCGCGGCGGCAGACGTCGGCAATCTCGCGAATCGGATCGACGCTGGTCGTTGACGTCGTGCCGGCGGTTGCCACGACGGCAACCGGAATAAGGTTGGCAGCGCGATCTTTCGCGATCGCGTCCTGCAACGCATCGACGCGCATACGGAACTGATCGTCGGCGGGAACGTGGCGCAGCGCACGGTGTCCGAGCCCCAACAGGATCACCGCCTTGTCGATGGACGAGTGCGCGTGCTCGGAGCAATAGACGCTCAGCCCCGGAAGATCCGCCCTTCCCGCCAGCCCGTCGTTGCGCACAGCCGGCACCGCCGCCTCGCGCGCGGCCGCGAGCGCGTGGAGGCTCGAGATCGACGCGGTGTCGTAGATCACGCCCTCGAAGGCATCGGGCAGCCCCATCAACTGGCGAAGCCAGCCGAGTGAAACCTCTTCGAGCTCCGTCGACGCGGGCGAGGTGCGCCAGAGCATCGCCTGCTGATTGCGCGCCGCCGCGAGGAATTCGGCGAGCACGCCGGGCGCGCTGGCGCTGCTGGCGAAGTAGGCCAGGAAGCCCGGGTGATTCCAATGGGTGAGGGCGGGGACGAGCACGCGCTCGAAATCCGCGAAGATGGCGTCGAAGGATTCGCCGTGCTCGGGCGCCGATGTGGGGAGGCCGTTGCGCACATCCCCAGGTGAGACGCGCGACAGCACCGGGTACCGCTCGGCGCCGGACAGATACTCCGCAATCCAGTCGACGAGCGCGTGCCCGTGGCGGCGGAATTCGGACGGCTCCACCGCGCGATTCTACTCGTGGCGGGTCCGCTGCGCCCTGCGTTTTGATTTTCTACTTTTCGACGGTGACCGTCGCGGGCTTGGCGACGCGCACGGTCACTGGCGTGCCCGTCGGCAGCGTGGCGGGGTTGCGTCCGCCGGCCATCACCGCGGCCGTTCCAGCGCCGGCGCCAGCGGTGCCGCCGATGATCGCGCCCTTGGCGCCGCCCAGGATGCCGCCGAGGATCGCGCCGCCAATCGCGCCGCCGCCGATCTTCGCGGCGCTCTCGCTGGCCGGTCCGCTGCCTTCACGGTAGATGGTTTCCGTTTCGAGCGGCACGCGCGTGCCGTCCGCGAGCACCACCGAGGTAAACCGGATCCCGAGACGCGCGCGATCCTTCAGCCGTCCGCCTCGCTCGACCAGCGTCACTTCACCGTGCGCCTTCGAGCCTGCCGGAATCGCGACGCGATCGCCGACTCTCACGTCGCGCGTCACGCGCGCGACCACGGCATCCTCGACGCGTGCGCGTTCGCTGGTGATCGACGTTTCAACCTCGAGGCCGACGACGGAGTCGGCCGATACGATCAGCTCTTCGAACTGCGGTACCGGAGGTTCGGGCGCGCGCACCGGCTCTGGCTCGACTGGCCGCGCCGCTTCGATCGCCGGCGGCATGGCGATACGCGTCTCTTCACGCGGCGAATAGGCCGGCTGCTCGGCGACCGGCTCCGCGGGCTGGGCCGTGCGTCCGGCTGCGGCTCTTGGCGTGCTCGGGCGCGGTGCGGGCGTTGCGGCGCGGCGCGGCGCCGCAGGCGTTGACGCCGACGGCGAGGACGCGCGGGAGTTGGTTGTCGGGGCATCCGCGATGACGCCTTCGGACTGTTCGACGCTGTTCAGCCCTGCGGCACCGGGCTCGGTTCCCGCGATCGCGGGGTCGGGGCTCACCGCGAACGTCTGCGAACCTGGCTCCGCCGCCCGCTCGACACCGCGATTCGCCAGGTAGGCCCCGGCAGCCCCGACCGTCACGCAGACGGCGGCGAGAATCCCGACGGTGCCCTTGCTGATGTCCATGAATGGTGCTCCCTTGCGCCTGGGGATTGAGCAAGGGGCGTACCGAACAATATCGCAAAATATCTAAATAAAATCAGGGACCCTGGGCTGCTGGGCTCGCCCCCTTTTGGAGATCGTCCTCACGGCAGGGCGCACCCCGCCCGAGACCTCAGCCCGCGAATTTGTAGCCCAGGCCGTGCACCGTGAGGATGTACTGCGGGTGCCGGGGGTTGTCTTCGAGCTTCTGCCGGAGCCACGCCACGTGCACATCGACGGTGCGGGTTGAGGGCATCGCGGTATAACCCCAGACTTCGTTGAGCAGCTCGTCGCGCGACAACGCCGCGCCGCGGTGCTCGATGAAGTACTTCAGCAGCTTGAACTCGCGCGCCGACAGCGCCAGCAGCGTCTCGCCCTTCGTCACCTCGGCGCGCCGAAAATCAACCGCGATATCGCCAAAGCGAAACGCGTCCGGCTGCTGCGCCGGCGTCGCGCTGCGGCGCAGCAACGCCTCGATTCTCGCCAGGAGCTCCGCCATCTCGAAGGGCTTCACGAGATAGTCGTCGGCGCCAAGCTTGAGGCCGACGACACGATCGACGACCTGGCCGCGGGCGGTGAGCATCAGGACTGGCGTCTGGATGCCGCGCTGTCGAATGGCCTTACAGATATCCAGCCCGCTGCCGCCGGGCAGCATGACGTCGAGCAGGATGACGTCGTACCGGCCGTTGAGTGACGCCTCGAGTCCTGTCTGTGCCTCGGTGGCCGACTGCACCTCGTAGCCCTCGGCCGCGAGCCGATCGGTGAGCGTCATGACGAGACCGGGCTCGTCTTCGACCAGGAGGAGACGTCGCGGACCTTCCACGCCTAGGATTGTACGGGCAGGTGAATGGTGAAGGCGCTTCCAGCGCCGGGCCGGGTGGACACCGTGACGCGGCCGCCGTGAGCCGAGACAATCTGCTGCACCAGCGCGAGACCGAGCCCATTGCCCTGAATTTGTCCGGTGAGCGCGTTCTGTCCCCGGTAGAACGCGCCAAAGATGTGCGGGAGCTCTTCGCCGGGGATGCCTGGTCCGTGATCCTCCACGGTGATCAGGACCTCGGGGTGCCGCTTCGACCCGCCTCGCTCGGCGCGCACGCCAACCCACCTGTCGGCGCCGCCGTACTTCAGCGCATTTGAAATCAGGTTTTCGACCGCCGAGCGAAGCGCCGCCTGGTCGCCAATCACCAGCGGCAGATCGTCAGCGATCGTCCGGTCGATCTTCGCAGGCGCGGTCGCCTGCGTGGCGGCTGCGACCGCTGCGTCGACGATGTCGGCGGGCGAGAGCGGCGTGCGCGACGCGAGACCGACGCCAGACGCGATTCCCGCGTACTGCAGCACGCGCTCGACCATGTCTCCCAGCCGACGTGCTTCGGTCTCGATCGCCTGGCCGTACTGCTTCACGCGCTCGCCCGATCCGACGACGCCTTGCGACAAGTTCTCTGCGGCCGATCGAATGACGGCGACCGGGGTGCGCAACTCGTGCGAGACGCCGGCGACGAATTCGAGTTGCTGCCGCGCAAGACGCTGCGCGCGGCGCGACGAGACGGTCAGCAGGCCCACGCTCACCGTCAGCAGCATCAACACGCCGAAGCTGATGCCCAGGTTCCGTCGCCGCACGCGTGAGACCGCTGCCTCGAGCGACCCGCTCTCATGCTGGACGACAAGCACCCAGCGCGCGAAGTCCCGTCCGCCTCGCCGTGAGGAACCCGGAACCTCGGAACCCGGAACCGCCG
>CAMCNL010000078.1 GCA_945876205.1 Candidatus Sulfopaludibacter sp. SbA3 | reverse complement strand
GGGAGCGACGAACCAGTTGCCGCCCGCCAGCGAGGTGTCGATGGCGTGCGCAACCGCGACCGCGCCATCGGCGTTCAGGCCGCCCGCGCCCTGGACGAGCGTGCTGTAGGCGACGCCGTTTTCGTCATGCAGCGTGAAGGCGGTGTACTGCAGGATCGCCTTCATCGTGTTGGGCGTGAGGTCCGGCTGCGTCCCAGGCACGGCGTCGCGGCTCGCTTCGAGGACGAGCGCAGCGACACCCGAAGCCACGCCGGCGGCCATGCTCGTGCCGGTCAGGCGCAGGTACTGCCCGTTGGCCAGCACCAGGTTCGGATGCTGGGTGACGAGCGTGCTGCCCGGTGAGGCCGGGGCCGCCAGCTTGTGGCCCGGCGCGGAGATGTCGGGCTTGGAGTAACCGTCGAACCACGTCGGCCCGCGCGAGCTGTAGGGCAGGATATGGTCGTCGGTGCGCTCGACGGTGTTGTTGGTGTCTTCCGAGGCCACCGTGATGGCCGAGCGCGCGTTGCCGGGCGAGAGGATCCCGCCGTAGCCGACGATGCCGGTCGTGGGATTCATCCCGGCGTTACCGGCCGAGACGATCATGATGATCCCGGCTGCCGACGCGTTGTCGACCGCTTCCACGAGCGGGTCGGTGGCAGCGGACTCGAACGGCGGATGGCCGAGCGACAGGTTCATGATGTCGATGCCGAGCGCCGCCTTGTTGATGGTTGCGAACTCGATCGCCGCGATCACGTCGCTCGTGTATCCGCCGCCGTCGCCGGTGAGCACCTTGAGCCCGATCAGGTTCACGTTCGGCGCGACACCCGCGTAGACCCCGTTGGACATGGCCCCGCTGCCACCCACGAGTCCCGCGACGTGCGTGCCGTGCCCGAAGTCATCGTAGGGCGCCGTCGCGATGCCGCCCTGGGTGAAGTCGTAGAACGCGGTGATGCGGTTGCCGAAATCGGCGGAGGGCGCGATGCCCGAGTCGACGATCGCGACGCCCACGCCGGTGCCCGTGCCCCCCGTGGTGGGGTGGGTGCCGAGCGTCTGCTGCAGCAGCTCGCCGGTGATCGGCATCACCGTCTGCAGGCCCTGGAGCGGTGCATCGATCGACACCGACTGGACGCCGGGCATCCGCGCCAGGTCGTCGATCCTGTTGGCGGGCACCTCCATCACGAAGGCCCCCATCCGGCCCAGTTCGCGCCGGACCTTGTGATTGGCCAGTCGGCGGAACGTCATTCTCAGGAACTTGCGATCCATGTTCGTCGTGCGCACGATGACGCGAACCTTGGCCTTACCCCCGCGGTGTGTGGCGGCATCAACTTGCTTGTCCATCCGGGCGCGCTGCCGCGGCGCGGCGCTCGGATCGATGGACGCGACCAGTGCCATGACACTGACCGCTACCCACCAACGGATCTTTGAACGTGTAAGTTTTGTCATGCCTGGTCTTTGAGCAACCGTGACGCCAGCTCTGGGGAGCACCGCCAACGGCCGCGAAACCAGTCGAATCACAAAAATCGTTAGCAAATCAACGACACCGAGCTGACTCGATGGTCGATCGCGTTTTCTGAGTTTTTCAGAAAGTCTGAGGTGGGCCAGAGACTCCGCCAGGTACCAGAGGTTTTCAGTCGCGGTGACTCTACACGCGATCGGCGCGAAGCGCGGCCTCAATCCTGCGGTCGGGAACCAGCCACATCAGGACGACACAGACGTAGAGGACGTCGGAGATCCACTGGTTGACGAACGCCAGTGCGATCGCGGCGACGTAGAGCGCGAGCGACAGTTTTCCTTTGCCGTCGCGCCCGACGGCGGCCGCCAGGCGCGAATGCGGCCCGTGCTCGGCAACAATGGCGTTCTGGAGGACGGTGTAGGCGATCGCCGCCATCAGCAGGTCGACGCCGTAGATGGCGGTCGGCAGCGGCGCGAAGTGGTTTTCTCCCATCCAGCCAGTGGCGAAGGGCAGCAGCGACAGCCAGAAGAGCAGATGCAGGTTGGCCCACAGGATCTTGCCGTTGGTACGATCGGCCGCGTGCAGCAGGTGGTGGTGGTTGTTCCAGTAGATGCCGAGCATGACGAAGCTCAGCACGTAGGTGAGGAACACGGGAAGGAGCGGCGCGACCGCGGCCCAGTCGGTCCCCTCAGGTACCTTGAGCTCGAGCACCATGATCGTGATCACGACGGCGATGACGCCGTCGCTGAACGCTTCAAGTCGTCCTTTGGGCATGGCCGATTATGATCCATGAAGACGCGATGCTGCCCTTTGAAACTACGCTCGGCCCCGGCGCGACGTGGCTCAGAGGGTATCTCTCGCTCGACCAGCAGCGCGCGATCGCGGAAAAGGCCCGCGAGATTATCGACGGCCCGGTCGGCGGCTACGTGCCCACCGTGCGCGGCGGCGGCAGGATGCACGTGCGGATGACGTCGCTCGGACGTCATTGGAATCCGCTCACCTATAAGTACATGGCGACGCGGGCCGACTACGACGACGCGCCGGTGCAGCCGGTGCCCGAGGAGTGGGTCGCGCTCGCGTCGGCGATTGCCGCCGAAGCCGGGTTCACGGCGACGCCCGACATTGCCCTCCTCAACTGGTATGGACCAGACGGACGCATGGGCCTGCACCAGGACAAGGACGAGGGCGCCGAGTCGATAGCGGCGGGGCATCCGGTCGTCTCGATCTCCATCGGCGACACCGCGCGGTTCCTGTTCGGTGGCCTCACGCGGCGCGACCCGGTCGAGGCGCTGCTGCTCGAGTCGGGCGATGCATTCGTGTTCGGTGGTCCCGCGCGATTGCGCTTTCACGGCGTGTCGCGCATCATTCCCGGCACGGCGCCGGCCGCGCTCGGGTTATCAGGACGCTTCAATCTCACGTTCAGGGTGTATTGATGGAACCCACCGATCCGCTTCGGAGTCAGTTGTCGCGATATCTCGCCTGGCACGAGGCGCACGCCGGCTTCGACGCCGCCGTGAAGGGCGTGCCGTTCGCGCTGCAGGGGCAACCACCGGCAGGGCTGCCGCATTCGCCCTGGCAGCTGCTCGAGCACATGCGGATCGCACAGGCCGACATCCTCGACTTCTGCCGCAACGCCAGCTACGTTCACATGAAATGGCCCGACGACTACTGGCCACCGAACCCGGCGCCGCCCGGCGAGCAGGCCTGGGACGAGAGCGTAGGCGCGTACCGCCGCGACCGCGAGGCGATGCAGCAGTTGACGTCCGACTCCGCGGTGGACCTGTTCGCGCGCATCCCGCACGGGGAGAAGCAGACCTACTTGCGCGAAGTGCTCCTCGTCGCCGATCACGCGTCGTATCACGTCGGTCAGCTCGTGCTTGTCAGGCGACTTCTGGGTTGCTGGGGCGCTGGGTAGGCGGCATCGAAGAAGCGCTGAGCCCCCTCGGCGCTATCATGGGCGAGGAGGTTCAATGATCCGACGCGGTGTCGGTGCCCTTCTCGTTCTCTCGTTGACGATCGCGTGCGTCTCGCCGGCACAGGCACAGCCGGCGGCGCCACGCAGTTGCGCGGACGTCGGAGCGCCGAGCGTGTCGGAAAACCAGCGGGAAACGACGGGATGAAAACCGGAGAGGCCCACGGGGAGGGTTACCAATACACTCTATGCGATGGCCGATTCAGTTCCCAGCCGCGAGCTTCGCCGCCAGTTTGGCGACATCGATATCTATCTTTTCGATCAATTGCTGCGCGGCCGCTTCGATAAACGCTGGCGCGTGCTCGATGCCGGGTGCGGCGATGGCCGCAACCTGACGTATTTCCTGCGCCACGGCTTCGAGTGCTTCGCCGTCGATGACGACCCGGACGCCATCCGGCACGTGCGAAAGCTTGCAGCGGAGCTGGCACCCGTCCTGCCGCACGATCATTTTCGAGTCGCCGACATCGCACACCTGCCCTGGGCCGACGCCTCGATGGACGCCGTGATCTCGAGCGCGGTGCTGCACTTCGTCGACGATGAAGCACACTTCGGGGCGCTCGTGGTCGAGATGTGGCGCGTGCTCGCACCGGACGGTCTGTTCTTTGGACGTCTCGCCTCGAACATCGGACTCGAAGACCAGGTCGGTGCCGCCCGCCGCCGCGTGCGGATCCCGGACGGCTCGGATCGGTTCGTCGTCGACGAGGCGATGCTTCGCGAGTGGACGGACAGGCTCGGCGGCCACCTGATCGACCCCATCAAGACCACCAACGTCGAGGGCAAGCGCGCGATGACGACCTGGTGCGTGGTGAAGACATCAGCCGGGAAGTAGCGAGTGCCGGTCATTGAATCAATTCTCGTGACGCTGGCGGCGCTGCTGCCGATCGTCAACCCGCTCGGCACCGCGCCGATCTTTCTCGCGATGTCGGCGGACCTGCCCGCCGACGCGCGGCGCCACCTGGCCACGGTCGTCGCACGCAATGCCTTCGTGCTGCTCGCGGCCGCGATGTTGTTCGGGTCGTACGTGCTGGCGTTCTTCGGCATCTCGGTGCCGGTGGTGCGCGTCGCCGGCGGGCTGGTGCTGCTCTCCGCCGCCTGGCGCCTGCTGCACGCGGGGGAAACCACGGAGGCGCCGCCGTCGCCGTTGGTCGACGCGTGGCAGCGCGAGGTGGCGAGCCGCGGATTTTATCCGCTGACGTTTCCGTTGACGATCGGACCGGGGACGATCTCGATCGCGATTACGCTCGGTGCGGGCGGCGCCGGCCGGCCGTTCTCCCCACTCGTGCTCTTCACCGACCTGATTGGCGTGGCGATCATTTCGCTGTCCGTGTATCTGAGCTACCGGTTCGCGTCACGGCTGATCGCGTCGATGGGCGAGACGGGCACCAACGTCTTTCTCCGTCTCTCTGCATTCATCCTGTTGTGCGTGGCGGTCGCCATCCTCTGGAGCGGCATCGTCGGCCTGCTGGCGACGCTGTGACATCACCAGGCGACCATCGCCTCCTCGAATAGCGCGCTCAACTCATCGTCGCCCGCCGGGCGCGGCGAGAGCTTGGTGACGCGGTGCTGCGGCAGCGTGCCCTCGACCAGCGCCGGGATGTCTGACGAGGAATAGCCGATCGCGCGGAGGCCGTTTGGTACGTGCAGCCGCTGCATGAACCAGGTGATGCGATCGGCGAGGACCTTTCCCGCGTCGGCCGCGCTGACGCCAGAGACGTTGGCGCCGAGCGCTGCCGCTGCTTCGAGATGCCGCGCCGGATTGGCTGACGCCGTGAACCTGAAGACAGCCGGTGCGTTGAGGATGACCGACACGCCGTGCGGCACCAGCGGGTGATCGGCCGGGTAGCCTGGCGCGAGGTAGTGCCTGACGTTGCTCGACACCGGATAGGACATGCCGTGCGGGAGGTGCACGCCCGCGCTCCCGAATCCCATGCCGGCGTACGAGGCCGCCAGGATCATGTTCATCCGCGCCTCCTCGTCAGAGGGATCCTCTACCGCGCGGACGAGATAGGTCGCCACCAGACGGAGCGCCTGCAGCGCCCACACATCGCTGATCGGGTTCGAGCCCTGGTAGGCCGGACGTAGCTCCGGACGCTCGGGTCGCGGCCGCTCGGTGAAGGGCATCGCCGTAAACGATTCAATGCCGTGAGACAGGATGTCGAGGCCGCTCGACGCGGCGACGTTCGGCGGCATGGTCCGCGTGTTCTCGGGATCCAGATAGCCGAGCGTCGGCTTGAGCCGGCGACTCGCGATGCCGGTCTTGGCGCGCAGCTTGTGCAAGTCGAAGATCGCGACGCCCGTGGTTTCGCTCCCCGTGCCGGCGGTTGTGGGAATCGCCATCAGCGGTTTCAGCGGTCCCGGGATCGGGAGTCCCTTCCCGATCGGCGCATTCACGTAGTCGAGGAAATCGGCGGGTGGGTAGGACGTGTAGAGATTCACCACCTTCGCGGTGTCGATGGTGGAGCCGCCGCCGACCGCGACGAAGGCGTCAAACGCGCCGTCACGCGCGAACGCCACGGCATCGAGCATCGATTCATCACTCGGCTCGACTCGAACGCGGTCGTAGAGTGCACAGGTGATCCGCTCACGCTGCAGTGACTCGATCACGGTCTGCACCGGCGCGAGCGCCTTCACGACGGGGTCGGTGAGCACCAGCACGTGCCGCGCGCCAAGCGCGGCGAGATCCATGCCCACTTCGCGCGTCACCCCACGGCCGTACCGCACCGTGGAGGCGGCCATCTCGAATGCGATGTCTTTGTCCATCAGGAATCGCCGCCGATGGTACAGCGGATAGGGAGGAGAGGAGCGTTAGTTCGTGGCGAGGACGTCGGAGGGGGTCTTGCTGCCGCAGTTGAGGAAGCGTGACGACTTCAGCCAGGCCTGGTCGGGGTAATACGAGAAGATCACGCCGCCGCCGCGAATCGTATCGATCACCTGGTGGGCCACCGCTTCGCGAAGCGCGGGGCATCCCCAACTGCGTCCGATACGGCCTTGCGCCGCGGCAAACTGCGTGGTCACGTAGGGCGCGCCGTGCATGACGATGGCGCGTTCGCGCGCGTGGGCGTTGAAACCGGGCTCGAGACCGTCGAGGCGAAGCGAGTAGCCATTGCTGCCGACGTAGGGTTCGGCCGCGACGAAGAGGCCGATGCTCGACTGCCGGCTGTTCATCTCATCCGAAAAGCGCGTCGCGAGGTTGTCGCCGGTGTTCTTGCCGTGCGCCACGAGCTCCTTGAAGAGAAGCTTCCCGGTGGCGAGGTCGTAGACGAAGAGCCGCGGCTCAGTAGAGGGCTTGGAGTAGTCGATGAGTGTCAGCGTCTTCGGCGCGTCGATGTCGCCGGAGGACACCGCGCAACGCACCGCGCCCAACGCGAGCGACAGCGCGTCGTTCGAGACGCCCGCCGTTTTCGCGGACGACAGATTGATCCGCGCGCCAAGCGCAGCGGCCGCAGCCGGCGATGCCGGCGCTTTCGCTTCAGCTCGGCCGACAGGTAGAGCGCTGACGGATACGAGCCCTGCGAGAAGCAGGGCCAGAACTCGACTGTTCAAACGGCTAACCCCTTGAAAGAGCAGGAATTGGGATTCCTCATAGTAGGGGACGGAAGAGCCCGCCGCAAGGTCGGCTATAAGCCCAGCAGGCGTTTTGCGTTGGTTTGGCTGATTTTCAGGCGATCCGCGTCGCTAATCGCGGCTGTGTCGAGCCAGGACGACCCGTCCTGGAGCCTCTCGAAGGGATAGTCGACGGCAAACATGACCCGGTCGGCCCCCATCTGCTCGATGGTGGCGACCAGGGACGGCGTGTGGAAATTGCCGCTGGTCGTCGCGTAGAAGTTGGTCCGAAGGTAGTCGCTCGGCTTCTTTTCGAGCTTCACGGCCTTGGCGTGGCGGACGCGGGCCTCCAATCGGCTGATGGCAAAGGGCAGGAGCTCCCCCATGTGGCCGATCACCACGGTCGCCCTGGGACAGCGATCGAACAGGCCGCTGGTGATGAGGCGCAGCGCATGCGTCCCGGTGTCGACCGCGAACGACCACGCGGCGCCGATCAACTCGCGGCGTCCTTCGTAGACCCGCATCTGGTTGGGCAGCGGGTTTCGAGGATGCAGGTAGAACGGAACGTTGAGCGCCTCGAGCCGCTGCCAGAACGGCAGGAACCGCGGCTCGTCGTAATACGCGGGCGTGTCGAGACTGCCGATGCTCGTGTAGCCGTTGACCAGCGCGCCCTTGAAGCCGTGGTCGCGCACCGTGCGTTCGAGCTCGACGGCGGCGGCCTCGGGATCCTGCATCGGCAGCGTCGCGAACGCGGAGTAGCGGTCGGGACGGCCGGCGACGATCGCCGCGAGCGCGTCGTTCGACGCTCGCGCCCGCTGCACCGCCCGGTCGACATCGAGTTCATCCTGGACGCCCGTGCCGCCGAGCGACAGCACCATCCGCTCGACGCCCGCCTCGTCCATCTCGCGAATGCGCACCTCGCCGGTGTCAGCCATCCGCTCGCGCACGTCGCGCGAGTAGTCGTCGTGCCAGAAGGGGGTGGTGGGCATCTGGTCCTTCATGGAGGGAAGGACGTAGTGCTCCTCGATCGCGATCTTTCGGTGCATCAGTCCTATGATAACGATCGTGAACGATCCTTCGGCGTACGCCGAGTTTCTCAAGGCCTATCCCGAGTTCGCGGCGACGAGGCATCTCGACGAGCTGCGCGCGTCCGAGTATGGCCGTCTCGACGAGCAGCGCCACGTCTACCTGGATTACACCGGCGGAGGTCTTCATGCCGATTCGCAGGTGCGCGCGCACGCCGAGCTGCTCACGCGGCAGGTGTTCGGCAACCCGCATTCAGCGAGCCTGACGTCATCCGCCATGACCGACCTCGTCGAGCAGACGAGGCGCGCCGTGCTCGAATGGTTCAACGCGCCGCCCGGCGACTACACCGCCGTCTTCACCGCCAACGCCACCGGCGCGCTGAAGCACGTGGGCGAGTCCTATCCCTTCGCGCCTGGCGGGCGGTATCTGCTCACCGTCGACAATCACAACTCCGTGAACGGCATCCGCGAGTTTGCGCGCGCGGGCGGCGCGGCGGTTGATTACGCGCCGATCACGTTTCCGGAGCTGAAGATCGACCGCGATCCTCTGGAGACGCTATTCAGGAGCGCTGACCGTCGCGCGGACAACCTGTTCGCCTTTCCCGCACAGTCGAATTTCTCGGGCGTCAAGCATCCGCTCGCGCTCATCGACGAGGCGCATGCGCATGGCTGGGACGTCCTGCTCGACGCAGCGGCCTATGTCCCGACCAACCGGCTCGACCTGAGCGAGATCACGCCCGACTTCGTGACCGTGTCCTTCTACAAGATGTTCGGCTATCCCACCGGTGTGGGATGCCTGCTGATTCGCAACACCGTGCTGGGGAAGCTCCAGCGTCCGTGGTTTGCCGGCGGCACCGTCAACTTTGCCACCGTGCAGGGCCGTCGTCACATCCTGGCGCCGGGGGAAGCTGGATTCGAGGACGGGACACTCAACTATCTCGCGATCCCGGCGGTCGGGATCGGCCTTCGTCACCTGGCATCGATCGGCATCGACACCATCCAGACGCGGGTGCGCTGCCTGACAGACTGGCTCCTCAAGCAGCTCATGAATCTGCAGCACGCCAACGGCCGCCACATGGTGCGCATCTACGGTCCCATGACCACTGAGTCGCGCGGCGGCGTGGTGACGATGAACTTCTACGATCCGGAAGGGCATCTGCTCGACTACCGCAGAGTCGAGGAGCTGGCGAGTCTTCAGCGGATCTCGCTTCGTACCGGATGCTTCTGCAACCCTGGCGCTGGCGAGACGGCGGAAGGGCTGACCGAGGCGGATGTGCTCGAGGCGATCGCCGAGGACGCGGACATGACGCTGCCGCGCTTTCTCACGATCATCACGCACCGGGGAGGAAAGAGCGCCGGCGCCGTCCGCGTCTCGCTCGGCGTGGCCAGCAACTTCGCCGACGTCTGGAAGTTCTACGAATTCGCCCGGAGCCTTCGCGATCAGACGCGAATGACGATGGGCGACGTGACGTTCGACATCGAATCGTGTCGCGTGATTCGAGACGGCAGTTAAGCGTCTTTGCTGAGACGGCACACCGAGACACCGAGGCACCGAGTGTTTGGCCAAAGCAGTTCTCGGTGCCTCGGAGCCTCGGTGTGTTGTGATCGTTAACCGGCGTTCGTGGTTGAGTCGGATATATTCGCAAGGATGACAGTCGCGCCGTACGGAACCTGGATCTCACCTTTGAGCGCGCGCCTGATTGCCGCCGGCGGGCTTCGCATCAGCGGCATCACTCTCGACACCGGCGAAATCTACTGGATCGAAGGACGACCGAGCGAGGGCGGACGCAACGTGCTCGTTCGGCGCGACGCGAACCTGCACACCTCCGACCTCGTGCCGACCGACGTCAACGTCCGCACCCGGGTGCACGAGTACGGCGGCCCGGCGTACATCGTGTCGAGCGGCGACGCGTTCTACGTGAATTTTGCCGACCAGCGCGTCTACCGCCTGGCGGAGTTCACGCATCCAGAGCCCTCGGTCACGCCGGTCGCGATCACTCCCGAAGGGTTCTTCTACGGGGATTTCACGATCGACAAGAAGAGGCGCCGGTTGATCTGCGTGCGCGAAGACCACACGCAGGCGGACCGAGAGCCCATCAATACGCTCGTGACGCTGCCGATGGACGGCTCGATGAGCGCCGGCGACGTGCTGGCGTCGGGCTTCGACTTCTACTCGACGCCTCGTGTGAGTCCCGATGGATCGCAGCTGGCCTGGCTGTCATGGCGCCATCCGCAGATGCCGTGGGACGGCACCGAGCTCTGGGTCGCGCCGATCAACGACGACGGCACGCTCGGCACACCGAAGCGGATCGCCGGCAGCGAGAGCGAGTCGATCTACCAGCCGGGCTGGGGGCCGGACGGAGCTCTGTATTTCGTCAGCGACAAGACCGGCTGGTGGAACTTGTACCGTTCGGATCGTTCGGACGGTTCGGATCGTTCGGACCGTTATGGTTCCGTTCCCGTTCTGCGCGAGCCGGTTGATCGCGCGGAATTCGGTCGACCGCAATGGGTGTTCGGCACCGCCACGTGGGCGTTTGCGGGGCCGTCGCGTATCGTCGCGTCGTACACGCGTGACGGGCGATGGCATCTTGCGACGATTGATCCGGTTGCCGGGACACTGACGAACATCGCGACCGACGTGCAGCCGAACGAATGGCTCGCGGCTTCTGACGCCTACGCGTTCTTCGTCGCCGGCTCGGCAACCTCGCCCGATGCGCTCGTCGGGCTGGAGATCGCCACCGGCGCGACCGAGACGATCCGCATCTCGGCATCGCTCTATCTCGACCCGGGATACATCTCGGTGCCCGAAGCGATCGAGTTTCCCACCACCGATGGACGAACGGCGCACGCCTTCTACTACGCGCCGCACAACAAGGACTTTTCCGCGCCTCACCCCGACACGCCTCCGCTCATCGTCATCAGCCACGGCGGGCCGACGACCGCCGCGAAATCATCGCTGGATCTGCAGGTGCAGTACTGGACGAGCCGCGGCTTTGCCGTGGCCGACGTGAATTACGGTGGCAGCTCTGGCTACGGACGTGAATACCGCCAGCGACTCAACGGCCAGTGGGGGATCGTCGACGTCGACGATGTGGTGAATGCGGCGCGGTACCTGGCGTCGCAGGGCAAGGCGGATGCTGCGCGGCTCATCATTCGCGGCGGCAGCGCCGGCGGATACACGACGCTGGCGGCGCTGACATTTCATCCGGGCGTGTTCGCGGCGGGGGCGAGCTACTACGGCGTCAGCGACGTCGAAGTACTGGCGCGCGACACGCACAAGTTCGAGTCGCGGTACCTCGACACGATGATTGGCCCGTACCCGGAGAAGCAGGCGCTCTACCGGGAGCGATCACCGATTCATTCCGTGCACCGGCTGGCCTCGCCGCTGATCCTCTTCCAGGGTCTCGAAGACAAGGTGGTGCCGCCGAACCAGTCGCAGATGATGGCCGATGCCGTGCGCGCGAAGGGGCTGCCGGTGGAATACCTGACGTTCGAAGGCGAACAGCACGGGTTCCGCAAGTCCGAGACCATCATCACGTGCCTGGAGTCGGAGCTCGCGTTTTACCGCTCTGTCTTCCGGATTTAGTGGGTTATCCTCTGGGACCTTCATGGACATGCAGCGGGTGGCCATCGTCGGCGTGCTGGTTGTCGCGACGCTGGTCGCGCTGCCGGCGGAGGAGCGCGTCGACCAGGACGTGTTCTGGAAGATCCGCCAGGAAGAAACCACCAACTCCCAGATCCTGAAGACGCTGCACATCCTCACGGATCTCTACGGGCCGCGGCTGACCGGCTCCCCCAATCTCAAGAGCGCGGCCGAGTGGGCCGTCCAACAGATGCAGACGTGGGGCCTCGCGAACGGCCACCTCGAGCCGTGGGATTTCGGGCGCTCCGGCTGGCTCAACGAGCGCCTCTCCGCGCACATCGTGTCACCGGTGAAGGACCCGCTCATCGCGGAAGCGCTCTCGTGGACGCCAGGCACGAATGGTGTGGTCCGCGGTGCGGCGATCCAGATCACGCTGCCGCAGCGGCCGACGAGCGCCGACCTCACGGCGTACTTCGCCGGGATCAAGGACAGCCTCAAAGGAAAGATGGTGCTGGTCGGTCCGCCGCGCCAGCTGCCGCTCAACTTCAATCCGCCGGCGATGCGGCGCGACGACAGCGAGATCGTCACGCAGTTGAATGCGCCGCCGGCCGCCGGACGTGCAGGCGGCCCGGCAGTGCCACCCGCCGCGCAGGCGCCAGGGCAGCCGCGGCAGGCGCCACCGTTGACGGCCAACCAGATCGAGGAACAGCTGATGCCGTTTCTCGCGACCAGCGGCGCGCTCGTCCGCATCAACGACGCCGGCCGCGACGCGGGTCAGATCCGCGCGTTCAACAACCGGCTCTACGACGTCGCCAAGGCTCCACCCACCGTCGTCATGAGGAACGAGGACTACGGCCGCATCTCGCGCCTGCTGGCCGATGGCCGCGGCGTCGAGCTCGAATTCGACATCGTCAATCACGTCTATCCCGAGGGCCGCACCAGCTATAACGTCGTCGCCGAGATTCCGGGCACCGACAAGGCGGATGAGATCGTGATGCTGGGCGGTCATCTCGACTCGTGGCATGCCGCGACCGGCGCGACCGACAACGCGATCGGCTGCGCGGTGATGCTGGAGGCGGCGCGCATCCTCACGGCGATCGGCGTGAAGCCGCGGCGGACGATTCGGGTCGTCCTGTGGAGCGGGGAAGAGCAGGGCCTGCTCGGCTCGCAGGCGTACGTGAGAGAGCATTTCGGCACGTTCGAGAAGCCGAAGGACGGCTACGCGAAACTCTCCGGTTACTTCAATATCGATCAGGGGACCGGCCGCGCCCGTGGCTTCACCGTGTTTGGTCCTCCCGAGGCGGCGACGGTTCTCAGGGAAGCGGTCGCGTCGTTCAAGGATCTCGGCGTGCTGGGCGCGAACACGACGCGCAATCGTACGCGCGGCGGTTCGGACCACACCTCATTCAACGAGGCCGGGCTGCCCGGCATCCTGGTGATGCAGGATCCGATTCGATACGACGCGCAGACGTGGCACACCAACCTCGACACCTACGAGCGGATCGTCGAGGAAGACGTGAAGAAGTCGGCGATCGCGATCGCCTCGGCCGTCTATCACGTGGCGATGCGCGAGGAGCTGCTGCCGCGCTTTGCGAAGGACCAGATGCCGCGTCCGCCCAATCCACCGCCAGCCCCGCCGCGGCCCGCTGCCGCCGCGCCGGCCAGCAATTAAGATCGTCAGATGCATTACCTGCTCTTCTACGACGTCGTCGACAACTATCCCGAACGGCGAGCGCCCTATCGCGCCGAGCACATCGCGCTCGCGCGCGCGGCGGCGAAGCGCGGTGAACTGATCCTCGGCGGCGGCCTCGCGAACCCGCCCGATGGCTCGGTGCTGCTTTTTCGCGGCTCGTCTCCGGACGCCGCCGAAGCGTTCGCCCGCGCCGATCCCTACGTCACCAATGGCGTCGTCACGCGTTGGCGCGTCCGCGAATGGACGACGGTTGTCGGGCCGACGGCAGAGGCCCCGCTTCCCGAGTAAGCGGACCAGGCCGAGCAATGAAGGCGCCGGACTCGATCGAGACGGCAAGGCTGGTGCTGAGGCGTCCCGAGGCCGACGACGCCGAGGCGATCTTCAACCGATACGCGAGCGACGACGAGGTCACGACGTTCGTGGCGTGGCCGACGCATCGCTCGATCGAATACACCCGCCTGTTCCTCGCCTTCAGCGAGGCCGAGTGGGACCGCTGGCCGGCTGGTCCCTATTTGATTCACGCGAAAGATGAGGGGCTGCTGCTCGGAGGCAGCGGCCTGGCGTTCGAGACGCCGCAGCGTGCGATGACCGGCTACGTGCTGGCGCGCGATGCGTGGGGACGGGGATACGCCACCGAATGCATGCACGCGATGATCGACGTCGCGCGCCAGTGCGGCGTCCACGAGCTCTACGCCCTCTGCCACACCGAACACGCCGCCTCGTACCGCGTGCTGGAAAAATGCGGCCTGACGCGCGAGCGCCTGCTGCCCCGGCATTCGGAGTTTCCGAACCTGACTCCGGGAATCCAGTCCGACGTCTACCGTTACGAGCTGACGCTGTAAACCGACGCGCCGTCGGCGATCAGGACTTGCGCCGCCGCGCCTCCCACTCTTCGCGCTCGCGCTTCTTCCAATAGAAACCATAAGCGGCCACGATTGCGCAGGTGATCGCGACGCCCAGCAGCGCTTGCATCAGTGGGTCCATTGTTTCTCCTCCAGCCACATCCCTAAGTATCCTACGCCCAACGCGAGGAGCAGGATCGTCGCAATCTGCCACCACCGTAGCGTGCCGGGGTTGAAAGCGGCGTCGAGTGGCACGAACACCACTAGGAGAACCGATATCTCCCGCAGAAACTCGCTCATCATCACAGTGCGTGATTTGGGTCTCGCCAGAAGGTCGGCAATCTCGCGAAGGACGTTCTCGTCGGCCATAGCTTCAGGCAAAGCAAGAGCGGTGCTGTCGAGAAGTCTATGAAAATTGAGGCGAGTCGACGGTGTTCGGCAGAAATTGCGTACCTACCGGGCGTTAGTGCTTGCTGATTCGGCGACCGACGCGCATGGCGCGTTGATTGCGCCACGGCGAGCGTACCCTGGACACTCGTCGCAACCGCCCCAGGTTGTTACGATCACCGATAGGGACAGGGAAGGACACCCTACTGCCGAAGCCTATCCACGATTCGCAGAAGCTGACTGGCAAACATGATGACTTCGGACGCCTCTGAGGGATCAGTCGGGACATACCGGTGCGCGGTGGAGTTCCTGTAAAGACCGAACGCACCCGCAAACAGGTGGGCCATTGCAGTCTGTTCTCCGGCAGGCAGGCTGGTGTCAGTCAGTGGGCCTGCCGTCGTGTGCTTCTGCTTGTTTTCCGTCGCGAAGGCCGCTCTCATGAGTTGGTCACCAACGAGATCATGGGGAAACCCACCCGCGTCTCGGACGGCCACTTCAACTTCGCGGAACGCCTGAAAGATGGCGGTGTCGTATGATGCCGGCGAAATTTCCGCGATTCGTCTTCCCATGTTGAACCACTGTGTTGCCGCTCTCAAACGCACACTGATTCAGGTACACCATCAAGACGCCTCCGAGTTCTTCAACTTCCAGAGACAGTAGGTCCTGCGGGTTTGGAACAATCGACTGGAGCGTGGTCGGCATGAAGGTTCGCGCCTTGGGGGCTCCGCGTTTCTACCTTGGCGGCACGCTTCCGCCGGTTTCCGCTACCAGGAAGGGACCAACGGGGTTTGTAACTACCGGGCAG
>CAMCNL010000077.1 GCA_945876205.1 Candidatus Sulfopaludibacter sp. SbA3 | reverse complement strand
GCCGGCGAAGGGCCAGGGTGTCATCGTCTACAACGGCACCCTGCCGAGCCAGGAAACGATCGCCGGCACGATCGAGGAGCTGCTGGCCGCCGTTCGCGAGACGCCGAAACGGGCACCGGCCACCCTCGTCGTCGGCCGGGTGACCGGCTTCAGAGAGCATCTTCGCTGGTACGACACGCGCCCGCTCTTCGGCCGCCGCGTCCTCGTGACCCGCCCCCGCGCGCAGGCGGCGGAGCTCGTCGACCGCCTGACCGCACTCGGCGCCGACGCGGTCGAGGCGCCGATGATCCGCATCGAGCCGCCCGAGGACGCGGAGCCGCTCGCACGCGTGACCGCGGCCGCCGACGCCTTCGAC
This sequence comes from Candidatus Sulfopaludibacter sp. SbA3, assembly GCA_945876205.1. Classification (GTDB taxonomy): domain Bacteria; phylum Acidobacteriota; class Vicinamibacteria; order Vicinamibacterales; family UBA2999; genus CANNDT01. The sequence continues at coordinate 14,936 of CAMCNL010000077.1, read as the reverse complement.
TGGATTGTCTTCAGCAGCGCCAACGCCGTGGACGCGTTCATGACCATGCTCCTCGATGGCACGCGGGATGTGCGCGCGCTGAAAGGGCCACGGCTGTGCGCCGTCGGCACCGGCACGGCGGACGCGCTTGCGAAGTACGGCATCAAGGTCGACCTGCTCCCTCGCGAGTTCCGGGCCGAGGCCATCATGGCGGCGATGGCGGAGCACGGCTCGCTGAAGGGCGCGCGCGTGCTGCTGCCGCGGGCCGACATCGGCCGCGAGGTCATCGGCGACGATCTGCGCGGGGCCGGCGCGGTCGTCACCGAGGTCACGGCGTACCGGACGGTGCTCCAGGACAGCCAGCGCGACGACGATCCGGACGTCTACAAGATGCTGCTCGAGGGGCGGCTCGACGTCGTGACGTTCACGAGCCCGTCCTCCGTCCGCAATTTCGCACGGGTCTACGGCGCCGACCAGGTCGCCGACCTGCTGAAGGGCACGGTGGTGGCCGTCATCGGTCCTGTCACCGCGGACGCCGCGGCACAGCTCGGAATCCCGGTCACCATCCAACCGGTCAGCCACACGATTCCCGCGCTCGTGGATGCGATAGCTGCCCACTTCGCCGCGACAAAGACCACCGGCGTTTAAGCGTTCGTGGCAAGATCAATCGCATGGCAGTCAAGACCGCAACACGGCTGAATCTCGCGCGGCGGCCGCGCCGGCTTCGCCGCACCGAGGCCATTCGCAGCCTGGTGCGCGAGACGCACCTGACGGCCGACTGCTTCATCTATCCCCTCTTCGTCTGCGAGGGGCATGGCGTCCGCCGCGAAGTCTCGTCGATGCCCGGCGTCTACCAGTTGTCCGTGGACGAAGCGGTCAAGGAAGCCGCGGCGGCCAAGGCGGAGGGCGTGCCGGCCGTCCTGCTGTTCGGATTGCCCGCCGACAAGGACGCGAATGGCACGCTCGCGACCGATCCGGAGGCGCCGGTGCAGTCCGCGGTTCGCGCGCTCAAGCGCGCGATGCCGGACCTGGTCGTCATCACCGACGTCTGCCTGTGCGAGTACACATCGCACGGCCACTGCGGCATCCTCGACGGCGAGGAGATCCTCAACGACGTCACGGTCGGCCATCTCGCCCAGGTGGCGCTGTCACATGCGGCGGCGGGAGCCGATTTCGTCGCGCCCTCCGACATGATGGACGGGCGCGTGGCCGCGATTCGCCAGACGCTCGACGAGCGCGGCTTCGAGCGGGTCGGCATCATGTCGTATTCGGCAAAGTACTGCTCGGCGTTTTACGGGCCGTTCCGCGACGCGGCCGATTCGGCGCCGCAGTTCGGCGACCGGCGCAGCCACCAGATGGATCCGGCGAACGTGGCCGAAGCGCTGCGCGAGGTCGAGATCGACCTGGCGGAAGGCGCCGACGTCATCATCATGAAGCCGGCGCTCGCCTACCTGGACGTGATTGCCCGCGTGAAGATGAAGTTCGGGCAGCCGATCGCCGCGTACCAGGTGAGCGGCGAGTTCGCCATGATCAAGGCGGCGGGCGCCCATGGCTGGATCGACGAGACGCGCGCGATGATGGAGACCCTTCTGGCCATCCGCCGCGCCGGCGCCGACATGATCATCACGTATTTCGCCCGAGACGCAGCGAGACTCCTTGCACAAACCAAATAAAAGCAAAGCGCTCTTCGAGCGTGCGCGACAGATACTGCCCGGCGGCGTCGACAGCCCCGTCCGCGCATTCCAGTCTGTTGGCGGCTCGCCACTCTTCGTACGCCGCGCCTGGGGGTCCACCCTCGAAGACGTCGACGGCAACCGCTTCATCGACTACGTGATGTCGTGGGGGCCGCTCATTCACGGCCACGCGCCGGCGGGTCTGGTGCGCGCCGTGAACGCAGCCGCCAGGCTGGGCACCAGCTTCGGTGCCCCATCCGCGCTCGAGGTCGAGCTCGGCGAGCGGGTGCGAACCCTGGTGCCGTCGATGGAGCGCGTGCGCTTCGTCAGCTCGGGCACCGAGGCTGCGATGAGCGCTATTCGCGTCGCGCGCGCATTCACCGGCCGCGACCGGATCATCAAGTTCGAGGGCTGCTACCACGGCCACGCCGACGCGTTCCTCGTGAAGGCGGGATCGGGCGCGACGACGCTGGGAGTGCCGACGAGCCCGGGCGTGCCGAAGGCCGTCGCCGCCGATACCCTGCTCGCTCGATACAACGACATCGCGTCGGTCGAAGCGCTCTGCGAGGAGCAGGGCCGCTCGATTGCCGCGATCATCGTCGAGCCGATCGCCGGCAACATGGGAGTGGTCGCGCCGGCTGACGGGTTTCTCGACGCCCTGCGCACCCTCGCCACGCGGCACAACATCCTGCTGATCTTCGACGAGGTGATTTCCGGCTTCCGCGCATCCGCGGGCGGCGCGCAGGCGATCTTCGGCATCACGCCCGATCTCACCTGCCTCGGCAAGATCATCGGCGGCGGCCTGCCCGTCGGCGCCTACGGCGGGCGCGCGGACGTCATGGACCTGGTGGCGCCCGCTGGTCCGGTCTACCAGGCGGGAACGCTGTCAGGCAATCCAGTGGCGATGACGGCGGGGTTGTGGGCGTTGAAGCGGCTCACCGCTGGACTGTACAGGGACCTGTCGAAGCGCGGTGCCATGCTGGCGGCGGGATTTGCCGAGGCCGCGCGGGCGGCGCGCGTCCCGCTGCAGGTCAATGCCTTCGGATCGGTGATGACGCCGTTCTTCACGACGTCGCCGGTCCGCGATTACGACTCGGCGCTGACCGCCAACACGCGCGCCTACGCGACGTTCTTCCGCGCCATGCTCGCGCGCGGCATCTATCCCCCACCCTCGCAATTCGAGGCGTGGTTCCTCTCAGCCGCGCATACCGATCGGGATGTAAAAAAGACCGTCGACGCCGCCCGCGCCGCCATGAAGGCCGTCGCGAGGGACATGTAGCCGACTTTTGTGATCACGGCACACCGAGGCGGTGAGACACCGAGAAACCTTTTTTGGCCTCAGTGTCTCGGTGCCTCGGTGTCCTGTCTCAGTGAAAGTTGCTAGCGGGCGGTCGCCGTCCCTTGAATGGTGACCGGCGAATCGATCCGCACGCGGAGCACTGTTCCCTGCGGGAGCTCGACTTCCTTCCCCTCGGTCGCGGCGATCATGCCGCCGCCGCCGATCAGGATGCCCGCCAGCGCCCCCTTGAAGCCGCCGAGGATGCCGCCGATGATCGCGCCGACGCCGGCGCCAGCGGCCGTACGGCCCGCCTCACCCTTGATGCCTTCGCCCTCGATCGCCTGCGTCACCGTGCCGCGCAGCGGATACGCGCGGCCGGCGACGGTGACCTGATCGAAGCTGACCGTCATCTTCGAGGTGCGGTTGGTGCGCGTGCCCGGTTCGACCGCGGTGACGACGCCGCGAACGACCGAGCCTGCGGGAATCGCGGTGCGCCCGCTGATATTCAGGTCGATGAGCGTCGTTCCCTCGAAGCGGTCTTCCACCTTGGCGATGCCTGAGTCCAGTGTGTTCGACAGCCGCACGTCGATCTCGGTGCCGGCGGGAATCTCCATCGAGCCGCGCTGGTTTGCGGTCGTGGTGGCGGTCGTGCCGCGAGTCGTCGTGGCCTGACGGCCGGTGGACGTTGACGGCGCTGCGGAATACGCACCCGTCGAATCGCCCCGCGCGCGCGTCCGCAGGTCTTCGATCTTGTCGCGGACGTCCGTGTACTCGTAGCGCCCGAAGCCCTGCGGATCCTTCCGCAGCTTGACCTTCAAATAGATCACTTCGTCGCGAAGGTCATCGAGCTCCGTCTGGAGCTGGTTGGCGCGGGTGTTATCGCGGCTGCGCAGCTGCGACACGTCGTTCCACGCCTGGTACACGTTGTCCTGAAGTCGCTGAATGTCGGATTGCGTGACGCTCGAGCCCTGCTGGGCCGCGACCGGCGCGGCGAGAGCGGCTACGAGCAGAGCCGCGAACGCGGCGTTGCAAATCTTGCGAGGCATGCGGTAGGTCCTCCTGTGTTGAGCATGAACGAAGCTATTCACCTGAGGCTGAGTGCAATTGTCGGGCCGCGCTACGGGCGAATGGGGTCGTGTAGCGCGTGGGCTTCAGCCCACGCGTCTAATTCCGCCAAGGCATGAGGTTTTCTATCCAGCTGATCCGCGTGAGGTCGTTGTAGATGACCGTCACCATGAGCATCATCAGCAGGACAAACCCGGCCAGCAGCATCTTTTCCTTGACCTGAAGGCTGAAGTCTTTCCGCGCGATCCCCTCGAGCGCCATGATGAGGATGTGCCCTCCATCGAGAACTGGCACGGGCATGAGGTTGAGCAGGCCGAGGTTGAGGCTGATCGACGCCATCAGCGAGAAGAGCGCGACCCACCCCAACTGGGCTGACTCTCCCGAGAGCTGCGCGATCGCCACGGGTCCCATGAGCTGCCGCGGAGACGTCGAGCCGACGAAGAGCCCACCGAGTGTCTTGAAAATCAGTCCGCTGAGCTCGATATTGCGCTCCACACTCAGCTGCAACGCTTCGAGTGGCCCGGGGTTGAACGTCTTGCTCGCCTCGCGAGGCGTGATGCCAATCATCCCGCGGCCGTCGCGTTGAATCGGCGTGACCGTGATGACCTGCTCCTGGCCGTCACGCTTGACGGTCACGTCGATAGGCTTGCCGGCATTCGGCGCGGTGGCGTCCACCAACTGGCGGGCGAAGACGACCCGTTTGCCGTTGACGGCGACGATGACGTCACCGCGGCGAATGCCTGCCTTGTCTGCAGGATCCCCTGGCAGGACGGTCTCGACGATCGGGTTGACGTCGGGAAGGACGCCGATGTCGCCCACTTCGTACTTGGTCTGCGAATCGGGCCGGACGGTGACCGACATCGTCTGGTTGTTGCGGGAGAACGTCATCGGAACCTGGCGCTCGGGACGCGTGCCGATGGCGAGAAACAGATCGTCCCAGCTATCGATGTCGTCGCCATCGACGGAGGTGATCCGGTCGCCGCGCTGGATGCCGACCTTCTCCGCTGGAGAACCCGGCGTGACCATGCCGACGACGGCCGGCTCATCCTGGTACGCAGGCACGCTCGCGCCCTGCGCGAGCACGATCGCGAGCACGACCACCGCCAGCAGCAGGTTCATGACCGGTCCCATGATCAGGATCTGGAACCGCTCCCACTTTGTCTTGGAGAGAAATTCGTCCGGCTTGCCCGTGCGCGGATCGTCGGGATTCTCGCCGGCCATCTTCACGTAGCCGCCGAGCGGGACCGCGCTGATGCAGTACTCGGTGTCGCCCCTCTTGATCTTCAGGAGCTTGGGGCCAAAACCGAGCGAAAAGGTAAGCACGCGAACGCCGAGCCTGCGGGCGGCAAGAAAGTGCCCGAGCTCGTGGATAAAGACGAGGACGCCGAGAACGAAGAGAAAGGCTAATACGGTCGTCAACAGGTGGACCTCAGACCGTCAATTCTAACCCGTGGGCCATTGCACGTGCGTGATCCCGGGCCCAGATATCGGCGCGGCGAACTTCGTCCAGCGTCGACACCGGACCCAGCGTATGCGCGTCCATCGTCTTCTCTATGACCCGTGGAATGCCCATAAAGCCGAGCTTACCTTCCAGGAATATCTCGACGGCAACCTCGTTGGCGGCGTTCAGGACCACCGGCAGGGTGCCCCCGGCCCGAAGTGCACGGTATGCGAGACCGAGCGAGGGGAAGCGATCGTGGGGCGGCGGGAGGAACTCGAGCTTGGCGGCGCGGGTCAGATCGAGCGATGGCAGGGCGGCGTCCCAGCGATCCGGGTACGAGAAGGCGTATTGGATCGGCAGCCGCATGTCGGTCACGCCAAGCTGTGCGATGACCGAGCCGTCGATGAACTCGACCATCGAGTGGACGATCGACTGTGGATGCACCAGCACGTCGATCTGATCGGCCGAGACGTCAAACAACCAGTGCGCCTCGATCACCTCGAGGCCCTTGTTCATCAAGGTCGCCGAGTCGATGGTGATCTTCCGTCCCATCTGCCAGGTCGGATGCCGCAGCGCGGCTTCGGGCGCGACGCGTTCGAGCTCGGACGCCGAACGCTCCCGGAAGGGACCGCCCGAGGCGGTGAGGATCAGGCGTCGCACCTCCACGGACTTGCGCCCGTGAAGGCACTGGTGAATCGCGTTGTGTTCACTGTCCACCGGCAGGACCGCGACGCCGCGGCGACGCGCCGCCGCCATCACCAGCTCCCCGGCCATCACCAGCACTTCCTTGTTGGCGAGCGCGATCGTCTTGCCGGCCTCGATCGCCGCCAGCACCGCTTCGAGACCGGCCGTGCCGGACGAGGCACACAGCACGACATCGACGTCAGGATGCGTGGCGACCGCAATCAGGCCCTCGGCGCCGGAGCCGACGACGCTCGGAACCTTCGCGCACGTCGACCGGAACCGGTCGAGCGCGGCGTCGGTCGCCATCGCCACGACCTCGGGACAATAGCGCGCCGCCTGCTCGACGAGGAGAGCCGCGTTGTCGCCAGCGGCGAGCGACACCACCTTCAGCTCCGTGGGATGCGAGTCGACGACCGCCAGCGCGCTGCGGCCGATCGAGCCGGTCGATCCGAGAATCGCGATGCGCTTCATGACCGCAGATACAGGTAGTAGGCCGGCACCGCAAAGAGCAGCGCATCGATCCGGTCGAGGATGCCGCCATGCCCCGGGATGAGATTCGAGCTGTCCTTGAGGTTGGCGTCGCGCTTCAACCGCGACTCGAACAGATCGCCGCAGATGCCGAGGACGACGATCGTCAGTCCGAGCACCGCCATGGGTACGGGCGCGAGCCCCGGCAGCACCCGCGGTCCCACCAGCGCCATGAAGAGCGTGCCGAAGACGAGGCCGCCAATCGCCCCCTCGATCGTCTTCTTGGGACTGATGGTCGGCGCCAGCGGATGGCGGCCGAAGGTTCGGCCCGAATAGTACTGGGCGGTGTCGCTGAGCACGACCGTCGCGAGCAGGAGCAGCGTCGCCTTCGGTCCGTTGATCGCCTGGACGCTGACGAGCATGCCGAGCGGCAGGCCGAGGTACCAGGGCGCGAAGAACCCGGTCGCGGCCTGCTGGAGCGTGGCGCCGCCGAAGAGCACCTGCAGCACGAGCACGGCGAACGCCGCGATGATCAGGCCGAGCAGTGTCTGCACATCGGGAAGCAGCATGTACCAGCAGGTCAGTGCGACGAGAAGCAGGATTGGTCCGTCCGCGGACCGTAAAGATCCGCGCCGCATCGAGTCCGACGCGACAGACGTCTGGGTGATCCGCAGGTACTCGTGCGCCGCGAGCACGGCAACCAGCGACGCCAGCATGCGAAGGCCGACGACGGGGAGAAACAGGATTGCCGCGAGTGCGGCCGCGGCGAGGGCGACGCCGCTCAGAATGCGCGTCATGTCACATCCCAATCCCCAAAAAGCCAACTCCCCAGCAGTGGGGGTTGGGAATTTGGTCGTTGGGAGTGTTCATTGAGCCCCGATCGCGGCAGGGGCTTTGATCCCGCCGTACCTCCGCTCGCGCTTCTGGTACGCCAGCACGGCTTCGAGCAAGTGGGTCCGGCGGAAATCGGGCCAGAGGGTCTCGGTCACGTAGATCTCCGCATACGCGATCTGCCACAGCAGGTAATTGCTCACGCGCATCTCGCCACTGGTCCGAATCAACAGATCGGGATCCGGCTGTCCCGCGGTGTAGAGAAATCCGGCGAAGCGCTCCTCGTCCAGATCCTCTGGACGCAGCCCCGACTCCATCGCCCGCCTCGCCGCATCGACAATCTCCGCGCGCCCGCCGTAATTGAGCGCGATGTTGAACAGCATGCCGCTGTTCTTGGCGGTGCGATCGATCGCCGTGGTGAGCTCCTCCTGCACGTCGCGGCCGAGCTCTTCCATCCGCCCGATGACGCGAAACCGGATGTCGTTCGACAGCAGCGTATTCAGCTCGGAGCGCAGGTAGCGCTTGAGCAGCAGCATCAGGGTGCTGACTTCGGCCGCCGGACGCTTCCAGTTTTCGATCGAGAACGCGTACAAGGTGAGGACGCGGATGCCGAGACGCGCGGCCGTTTCAACCGTGTCACGAACGGCGTCAATGCCAGCGCGATGTCCCTCGACACGGGGCAGGTGGCGCTGGGCGGCCCATCGGCCGTTGCCGTCCATGATGATGGCCACGTGCACCGGCAGACGGTCGAAATTGACCTGCCGGGCGAGCGCCTCGTCGGGATGCCCCGATGGGATCGACGTCAGCACCTGCTCAAGCGGCACGCTCCATCGCCTCCACAGAATCAATTTCAATCATAGTCCACCCGGACCAGGAAGAGCCCTTGCGCGGGGGCCGTCGGGCCCGCCTGCGCCCGGCTCGCGCCCTCGAGCAGCGCCGCCATCGACCCGGGCTCGCGCCATCCGCGCCCAATCTCCACAAGGGTGCCGGCGATGGCCCTCACCATGTGGCGGAGGAAGCCGTCGCCGCTGACTTCATAAATGACGGTTTGTTCGTGTGCGGACACCTCGGATCGGGTGATCGTCCGTACGGTGCCCGACGTCACGCTGCCGGTGCTCTGAAACACCGCGAAGTCGTGCGTGCCGATGAGTGCTGCGGCTGCTTCGCGCATGGCGGCCAGGTCGAGCGTCTCCGGCAGATGCCACGCAAACGCGCGGCCAAACGGGCTCGCGATGAGCGACGTGTCGACGTGGTATCGATACGTCTTCGAGCGCGCGCTGAAGCGTGCGTGAAAGCCGGCCGGGGCCTCCTCGACGCCGATGACGCGCACCTCTGGCGGCAGGCTCGCGTTCAGCCCTTTCAGAATTGACGCGGCGTCATGCCGGGAGTTGACCTCTGCGCTGGCGACCTGGCCGAGTGCGTGGACGCCGGCGTCGGTCCGGCCCGCGCCGTGCACCGTCACCGGCGCGCCCTCGAACCGCGCGAGCGCCTGCTCGAGCAGCCCCTGGATCGACTCGCCTTCGGCCTGGCGTTGCCAGCCGACAAACCGCGTGCCGTCGTAGGCGATGGTGAGTTTGAGGACGCGCACGGATATCAGTTGCCGGTTGTCAGTTGTCAGTTGTCAGCTGTCGGAAGGGTTATCGAGTGGAGCCCTGTTCGATGCGGCGCGGACCTTCACGGTCCGCGGGCTCGTAGGCGACCCGGCCGCCGACAATCGTCATCACCGACCTGATGTCCTTGATGTGATCGGCTGGAACCGTGAGGTAATCGCGATCCAGCACGACGAGGTCTGCCAGGCGGCCCGGTTGAATCGAGCCGAGGTTGTCTTCCTGGAACACCAGGAAGGCGTTGCGCCTCGTGAACGCGATCAGCGCGTCCTCGCGGCTGATCGTTTCCGATGCGCGCAGCGCCCGTGTGCCGCCGACCATCTTGCCGGTCACGGCCCAGGAGATGGTCACGAACGGCCGGATCTGGTTGGCCCGCGTGCCATCGCTGCCGAAGCCCCACATGATGCCGCTGTTCTGAATCGTCCGGAGCGGCGCCATGTCGTAGGCCGCGTCTCCGAAGATGTCCTGGTTGATGCCGCCGTTGATGACCGCCCACGGGTGCACCGCGGCGTACATCCCCAGCTTCTTCATGCGTTCGAGATGCGATGCATTCAACTGGTTCGCGTGCGCGAACGTCCAGCGGAGGTTGTGGATCGGATACTCCTTGTTGACCGCTTCCACCTGGTCGAGAAACGCATCGATGGTGTTGGTCAGGTTCGCGTGCACGTGAAGCGGCATGCCCGCTTTGGCGATCTCCATGGCCAGCCGGCGCCACTGCGCGAGCTCGTCAGGCTGTGGACTGGACGCCTTGGTGAACATCGGATCGTGAAGGGGTCCATAGACGCTCTCGCCGTAGAACACCTCGTCGATGGTGTGGTTGCCCTGGAACAGCTTCATCTGGGCAATCCGCGGAAGCGCCGCGTCCACCTGCTGCGGCGTGCCCGCGCCCTGGCCAGTGATGCAGAACACGCGCACGTTCAGACCGTTGGCATCCGCGAGCTTTCGGTAGATGGGCAGCAGGTCTGCCTCGCATCCGGCGCTGCCGAACGTGGTGAGGCCGGCGGCGTTCAGATAGCGGATCATCGATTGGGTGCTGGCCTCGACTTCGGCGCGCGGCGGCGTAGGCAGCTTCGCGACCAGTTGCCGAAAGCCGCCCTCGAGAATCCGGCCCGTCGGCTTTCCTGACGCGTCGCGTACCACCCACGCGTCCTTCGGCGAGGCGTTGTCGATGCCAAACGCCTGGAGGGCGCGGCTATTCAGGTAGGCCTCGCGATAGGACGCCTGCAGCAGCACCGGGTGGTCAGGCACCACCGTGTCCAGTTCGTCCCGCGTGAACGGACGCCGGTCGTCGGCGAACTGCTCGATCGCCCAGCCGCCGAGGTTGTAGACCCATTCACCTGGCCCGATCGCCCTTGCCCGGGCGCGCAGCATCGCCAGCGCGTCTTTCCGCGACTCGACGCCGTCCCAGCGCACTTCCCACTGGAAGGTCCCGCCGCCGCGGAGCAGGTGCATGTGGTTGTCGATCAGGCCCGGCGTCACCGATCGTCCCCGCAGGTCGATGCGCCGCGTATTCGGCCCGGCGAGGCGCGTGATCTCCTGGTTGGATCCGACCGCGACGATCCGCTCGCCCCTGATGGCGACCGCCTGCGCAATCGAGAAGCGATCGTCGACGGTGATGATCTTTCCGTTGGAGAGGATCAGGTCGGGAGCCGCGCCGGAGCCTTGCGCGAAGGAGGGAGCGCGCGTGGCGGCGCACAGCACGCCGACGAACGCTGCGATCAAGAGCCGCCGAGTCATTCATCCTCCGACGGTGGAACGGTGTTGTCCGGCTTTTTCACACAATCGCGCGAGAGCCGGGCTTGATGACCGGCAGACCGGCAAGACAGAGCGGGCAGGAGTCAGGCTCGTAGGTCGGCAACGAGACGACGGCGAGCGCGTGATAGGGCACGTCGATGCGCTGCTGTCCGCCACTGCGATCGATGATCGATCCGGCCGCGACCACTTCGGCGCCGGCCGCTCGTGCGACGTCGATCGTTTCCTTGGTCGAGCCGCCCGTCGTGACGACGTCTTCGATGACGAAGACCTTCTCGCCCGGCGACAACGAGAATCCCCGCCGCAGCGACAACTGGCCGTCTTGCCGCTCGGCGAAGATGGCCCGCACGCCCAGCGCGCGGCCAACCTCCTGGCCGATCACGATCCCGCCCAGGGCTGGTGAGAGCACCGTCTGCACGCCAAGCCCGCGCACACGTTCGGCGAGCGCGGCCCCGCAGATCGCCGCTTCGCGCGGGTGCTGAAGCACCAGCGCGCACTGCAGGTAGCCGGAGCTGTGCAAGCCTGACGTCAGCCGGAAGTGCCCCTCGAGCAGCGCCCCGGCGCCGCGGAAGAGATCGAGAATGTCGTCAGCCGATACCGATGCCATTTTGAAGGATCATGATACTTCCGCCGCCGCGAAACATCCCGTTGGTCAACGTCGTCCAACAAGCGTGGAGTTCCCAGGTATGCCTCACAGATTCGCGCGCGTCACGTCCCTCTTGACGATCGCCTTGATGATCACCGGCCCGCTGGCGGCCCAATCGACGCCGCCGCCGCCGCAGGTGCTGAGGCTGACCGTGGACGAGGCGGTACGAACGGCGCTCGAGAGCAATCTCGGCGTGCAGGTGGCGCGCATCGACCCGCTCATCCAGGATCTGAGTATCGCGCTGGCGCGCACCGCCTGGTCCCCCACCTTCAACTCGACACTGCAAACCACGAGCGCCGACACGCCCAACAACAGCTTCCTCTCCGGAGCGCTGGGCACCAAGACGAGCGATGCCCGTTTCAGCACCAACGCCGGCGTCAGCCAGTTGCTGCCGTGGGGCGGCGACTATAGCGTCGGGTGGGACGGAATACGGTCGACCACGACCAACCTCTTCTCGAATTTTTCGCCGCAGCTCCGTTCGTCGCTGTCGTTGAACTACCGGCAGCCGCTGCTGCGCGGGTTCAGCATCGACGCCAACCGGCAGCAACTGCTGGTGAGCCGGAAGAACCGCGAGATCGCCGACGTGACTCTCCGGCAGGCGGTGACCCTCACGTCCCGCGCGGTCCGCAATGCCTACTGGGATCTGGCGTACGCCATCGCGTCACTCGACGTGCAGCGGCAGTCGCTCGCACTGGCGCAGACCTCGCTCCAGAACACCCGCGCACGAATCGAGATCGGCACGACACCGCCGATCGACGTGGTTGAAGCCGAAGCCGAAGTGGCGACGCGTGAAGAGGCCGTCATCATCGCCGCAGCGCAAATCGAGACCGCGCAGGACACGCTTCGGGCCCTCGTCTATAACCCGTCCACGCCTGGTTTCTGGACGACCCGCATCCAGCCGGCCGAGCTCCCCCCGTTTCAGGCCTCGCCGGTGGATGTCGATGCGGCCACGCGCACCGCGCTCGAGCGCCGGACGGACCTTGCACAGACGAGGAAAAACCTCGAAGCGACCGACGTCAACCTGCGGTTCTTCCGCAATCAGGCCCTTCCGGACGTGACCGCGAGCTTCGACTACGGGCTGACCGGTCTTGGCGGCACGCAGTTCGTCCGCGGCGAAGGGTTCCCGGGGCCGATCATCGGCCAGTCGCAGCGCGGGTTCGGGAGCGTCCTGCGGGATCTCTTCGCCAACGACTTTCCCAGTTGGACGGCCACGCTCAACGTGAGTTACCCGATCGGCTCGAGCCAGCCTGAGGCCAACCTCGCGCGTGCCCGGCTGCAGTACACCCAGGGACAGACGCAGTTGCGCAACCAGGAACTGCAGGTCGTCACGCAGGTGCGCGAAGCCGCGCGGCAGGTGCAGACGAACCAGAAACGGGTCGACACGACGCGGACCTCGAGGCAGCTTGCCGAGCGCCGCCTCGACGCCGAGGAACGGAAGTTGACCGCGGGCACGACCACCAGCTTCTTCGTGTTCCAGGCGCAACGGGACCTCGCGCAGGCGCGCAACAACGAGCTCCGCTCGATCCTCGACTACAACCGCTCGATCGTCGATTTCGAGTCCGTCCAGGAGGCACCACTCAGGTAACATGCGGCGCTGATGCCGAAGGTGTCGGTCACCATCATCAGCCTGAACGAATCCGAGCACATCGCCGCCGCGATCGACAGCGCCGCGTGGGCCGACGAGATCGTGGTGGTCGACTCGGGCAGCCGCGACAACACGGTCGAGATTGCACGCGCCAGGGGTGCACGGGTGTCCGAGCGCGGGTGGACCGGTTACGTCGACCAGAAGAACCACGCCGCGAGCCTGGCGTCCAATGACTGGATCTTCTCGCTCGACGCCGACGAGCGAATCACCCCGGCCCTGGCCGGCGAGATCCAGGCGCTGCTGACCACCGACCCGCCGCGGCGCGGATACCGCGTGCCCCGCGTGGCCTTTCATCTCGGCCGCTGGATCCGAACCACCGACTTCTACCCCGATCCCCAGACCCGTCTCTACGATCGCCGTGCCGCGCGCTTTGCCGGGAAGTACGTCCACGAATCGGTGACCGTCGATGGCCCGGTCGGCCGGCTGCGGCATGAGCTCGAGCACTATTCTTTCCGCGACCTCGAGGATCAGCTCGCTCGCATCAACCACTACACGACGCTCGCCGCGCGCCAGATGTACGAGGCGGGCCGGCGCACCAACGCGCTCGAGCTGCTCATCCACCCGCCGGCCGCCTTCCTGCGCAACTACGTGCTGCGTCGAGGGATCCTCGACGGCACCACCGGCTTCACCATTTCGCTCATCAACGCCTATTCCGTCTTCCTGAAATTCGCTAAGCTACGCGAGCTCCAGGGCAAGGAATGTTCTCCCTCCACATAGACTCGGCGCGGACCTGGCGCGGCGGCCAGTGGTACGTCATGCAGCTGGTGCTGGGCCTGCGGGCGCGCGGCCACCGCGCGGTGCTCGTGGCCCATCCCGATGGCGAGCTATTCAGGCGGATGCAGGAGGGACATGACCTCATTCCGCTGGCGCCGCGAGGCGACATCGATCTGACCGCGGCGTGGCGTCTGTCGCGCGTGCTGAAACAGCGCGTGCCCGATGTCATCCACGCGCACGACCCGCACGCGGTCGCCATGACGTCGACCGCCCTGTCGATTGCCTCGCCGCAGCCTCGACCCCTCTTCGTCTCCACGCGGCGGGCCGTGTTCCGGCTCGCGGACAATTCGTTCTCGCGCTGGAAGTATTCGGAAGTCGACTGCTTTATCGCCAGTTGCGCCGCCGTTCGCGACCGCCTGGTCACCGACGGCATCCCCCGCGCGCGGATCACGATCGTCCACGAAGGCGTCGACGTCGAGCGCATCGCGCGCCTGCCGTCGGTCGACGTGCATGCGGAGTTCTACCTGCCGCACGGCTCCCCGGTGGTCGTCAACGTCGCCGCGCTGACGCCGCAGAAGGGACAGCATCACCTGATCGATGCGGCGGCGCTGGTCGTGCGCGAGGTACCCGACGCGCGCTTCGTGATCGTCGGCGACGGCGAGCTCCGCGAAGCGCTCGAAAAGCACGTGAAGGACAAGCACCTGGAGCGCCACGTGTTTCTCGCCGGCTTCCGCGTGGACGCCATCGAGCTGACCAAGGCGTGTGACGTGTTCGCGATCAGCTCGATTCACGAAGGACTGTCCATGGCGCTGATCGACGCGATGGCGATGAGCAAGCCGGTGGTGGCGACGACCGTGGGCGGGACTGCCGAGGTGATGGTGGACGGCGAGACGGGGTATCTGGTGGCGCCGCGCGACCACCGCGCGATGGCCGACAGGCTTGTCTACCTGCTGAAGCACCCCGCGGCGCGCGCCGCCATGGGAGCGGCGGCGTACGCCCGCGTGCGCGATCACTTCAGCGAAGACCGGATGGTCGACGAGACGGCCGCCGTGTACGAGCAGCAGGCCGGCAGACGCCGCGGAGCGGACACTGCGAATCCTTCTGCGCGCGCCTGAATCCGCAGGCGTTCATCATCCCGAGATGACAGATCGA
>CAMCNL010000076.1 GCA_945876205.1 Candidatus Sulfopaludibacter sp. SbA3 | reverse complement strand
GCCGCGCGGAGCTGAACGGATACGCTCGCGAATGCCCTGGCCCGCCGCGGAGGTGACCGCGGCAACCACGAGCAGAAGAATCAGCGACCCGGGCTTCATCACAGCAATCCTACCGCACGGTGCGCGGCGTCATGGGAACCCGGCCGGTTCGGCACCGGCCGGGCCTCGAGCCTAATGGCAGTAGTTGTCTTTGCTCTCCATGATGTGCGTGCCCCACGGATAGAGACCGACGTTCATGACCTTCTCCATCGAGTTATCCCTCGCGTTGATGATCACGACGGCGTTTTCGGTGGAGTCGGCGAGATAGAGCGTCGTGTCGGCGGAGTCGGTGGTCGCCGTCTCGAGCTGGATGTTGGTGCCCACCTTGATGCGCCCGGACGGCTTCAGCGTCTTCATGTCATCCGTGTAGACGAACCCGCTGGTCGAGCTGATGACGAACGCCTTGCCCGCCGCGAAGTTCACGCCGGTCATGTCGGGCCCGGCTTCGAGCGTGGCCGCGACCTTGTTGGACTGGAGATCGATGATCGAGATCGTCTCGTCTCCATTGTTGGGCGTGATGCCGTACTTGCCGTCGTGGCTCATGTAGATCCGCCACGGATCGGCACCGACGCGGATCGTCTTGAGCACCTTGTCTTCGCGCGGGTCGATCACCGCGACGATGCCCAGGTCGCCGTCAGCGGCGTAGAGCGTGCGGCCGTCGTTGCTGAGGGCGGCGATATTGATCCCCTTGATCTCGCCGAGGTACTTGTCGGGATCGAGCTTGGCGACGCCCGGCACGGATGCCACCTGGATCTTCTTCAGCAGCTCATGGCGGCGCACATCGATGACGCCAATCCAGTGCGCGCCGTAGTTGCCGACGTAGGCCTTGGAACCGTCGGGCAGGAACGTGATGTTGAGTGGCTCGACAAAACCGGGAATGGTCTTGATCTTCGAGAGCGACACCATGTCGACGACCGAGATGGAGTCGCCGTCGGGGTTGCCCTGGTAGTACCAGCGGCTGTCGGGCGAGAACGCCAGATGCTCCGGCGCGATGTCCACCGGGATCGTCTTGACGAGCTGCAGCGTCCGCGTGTCGATGACGAACGCCTTGTTGGCGCGCGTCCCGCCGGTCACGACGTAGCGGCCGTCGGGCGACATCATCACCATGTGCGGGTTGACGTTGTTGCCGAGGAACACCTTGCCGATGATCTTCTTGGTCTTGATGTCCATGAACGCGATGTCGTTGGAGTCGCGGTTGACGATCATGACGACCGACGTCGGATCGGTGATCTTGACCGCGGGCGCCTGCGCGCCCACGCCCGTACTCGCGGCCGCAGCGCCGGCGACGGCGGCCAGCGTGGCGATGATGAAGCGACGGCTTGCGTTGACCATGCTCTGTGCTCCTGACTGGACGTGAAACCTAGAATGAGGCCTGGAGTCGCAACCCCGGGAGGAAATAACCGAACTTGACGCCATCCGCCGGTGCGTCGAGGACGTGCTGCCCTGTAAACGACAGCCGCAGGCGGTCAGTCAGGCGCAGATTGTAGTACAGCTCGGTGAGATGTTCCTTGTCGCCCGAGGCCAGGTCCATCTGCGCGTAGCCGATGCCCCACGAATCCAGCGGATTGAACACGGCGCCGTTGGCGAAAGAAAAGCCGGCGCTCAGGTACCGATCCCGATCGCCCGGGAGCTGCTGCTGGCCATACCGGCCGAACAGCGTGACGATCGGCGTGAGCTTCTGATCGATGCTGACGCCCACCGCGCGCTTGGATTCGACCTCGCCGTTGTTGGCGCGATACCAGAGGCGGTAATGCCCCTCGGGTAGCGAGAACGGCGTAAAGGTGTAGCCAATTTCCGCCAGTGAATAGAGCGAGTCCGACAAGCTGGTGGCGTCCGGGTTGCTCTGCTGCACACCGAAGCGGAAGCTGAAGGCGTTCTTCGGATCGAATTCCGCGATCACGCCGGTGCCGTTCACCGCAAGGCCGAGCATCTGGTTGTTGACCAGCGCGTCGCTCAGAAACTGCGTCGTCTCGTCGTTGGCGCCGGCGTTGCGGTCGAAGTAGTTGGTCAGGTCGAGCCGGCCGGCGGTCAGTGCCAGACGCTGGCCGAAGAACTCGGTGCGCAGCCAGGCCTCGCGCAGGTTCAGCTCATTCTGGTTGACCAGGCGCGCCGTGTAGCCGTTGAGCAGCGTCAGCGACGGGATTTCACGGTCGGGCGGGCCGCCGCTCAGCGCCACCACATCCGCGAAGAACGACGTGTACTGGGCGAGCTTGGCGGCAAACAGCAGGTCGGCCGAGGCGAGCGCGTAGGCGCGCCGGTTGGGAAAGGAATCCAGGCCGCGCGTGCGTCCCGCGCCCTGCGCCACCGTCGTCGCGTCGACGCCGAGCTTGACGCTCTGATCCTCGGCGGCCGACATCGCTTCCTCGATCTTCTCGCTGATGGTCTGCCGCCGGTAGACGCGCTCGCGCTGATACGTGACTTCCTTCTTCGTGCCCGGCTGCGGCTCGTCGTACTGAATGCCGTTGGGGTCGACGTAGACCTCGATGCGCTTGACGCGCGTTTCCGGTTCGGAGAGGACGGCGCTCGACTCGATGTCGGTCAGCCGCTTCTCGAGCGTTTCGATGCGATCGAGGAGTGCCTGGCGGTCGGCATCGCCGCCGGCCTGCAGCGCCGCATTGACCGTCTGCGCGCCGTCGACGACGATCGAGACGCCCGCCTGCCGGAAGATCTGAAATCCGCCGAGCTGGACCGAGATGTCGTAGGTACCGGGTGGCAGGCTTGGGAGCAGGTACTTGCCTTCCTCGTCACTGCTGGCGCTGAACTGCGTGCCATTGGCGGCGTTGGTGGCGGTGACGGTCGCGCCGCCAACCGCACCACCCGCGACCTTCGTCACGGTTCCCGCCAGGCTGCCCGCGGGGGCGACCTGCGGCATACCGGGCATATTCGGCATGTTCGGCATCTGCCCCTGTGCGCCAACCGACGCCGCGAGCGCGAAGACCGCCCCAGTCGCGACGACAAGGCGAAGGAACGGTTCGTGGGATCTCGTCCACACCATAGCTGAATCTGTCCTTTCGTAAGGGGGCGTCGGGGTCGAATTGACCAGCGCGCAGTACACCAGATCAATTCGCAGCCGTTTCTGAAGACTTTCTGAATTTTTCGTAGGAATCCGAACCGGAGCCGCCCCGGAGTCTGAATGAATCGACAGAAACGGCGGGCGGTATCTTCAGGAACTCTTCACGACCGCCGGGACCGGCGAAGGTCTACGATCGTCATATGAGCAAACGTTTCCTCATCCTGGTGGGACTTCTGGCTCTGGTTCCCGCGCTCGCATTCGCGCAGGCCGCCGGGACCATCACCGGCAGACTCACCGATGAAACGGGCGGCGTGCTGCCTGGCGCCACGGTCGTGCTGAAGTCGCCGGCCGGGATGCAGGTGGCGGAGACCGTCACCGACGGGGCCGGCGATTACATATTCGAGAACGTGCCCCCGGGGCACTACCAGGTGCAATTCACGTTCATCAACTTCGCGTCGGCGACGCATGCCGATTTCGAGGTCGAGCCCGGCGCGAACGTCCTCGACGAAGTGATGTCGCTGTCGCTGAACGCCGAGGTCACCGTGGTCGGCAAACGGACCTTTGCCAACCTGGCCGACATGGAAGATCCGGCGGAGAACCTGATCGGGATCGCGCAGTCGGCCAGCCAGGGCGCGATTACTTCGAAGCAGCTCGACGTCCGCCCGATCATGCGCAGCGGCGAGGTGCTCGAGACCGTGCCCGGCGTCATCATCACGCAGCACAGCGGCGAGGGAAAGGCCAACCAGTACTTCCTTCGCGGGTTCAACCTCGATCACGGCAGCGACTTCTCGACATGGGTGGCCGGCACGCCGGTGAACATGCCGACCCACGCGCACAGCCAGGGCTACTCCGACATGAATTTTCTCATCCCGGAGATCGTCGCCGGCGTGCAGTATTCGAAGGGCCCGTATTTCGCCGACCAGGGCGACTTCACGACCGCCGGCTCGGCCAACATCAACTACGCCACCAGCCTCGAAGATCCAATCCTGCACGTCGAGAAGGGGTCGTTCGGGTTCGGCCGCGCGCTGTTCGCTGCCTCACCCAAGGTCGGCAACGGGCACCTGCTCACGGCGTTCGAAACGTCCACCAATGCCGGACCGTGGGCGATTCCTGATTCCTACCGCAAGTTGAACGGGGTCGTCCGCTTCAGCCAGGGCGACAGCGTCAACGGCTGGTCGCTCACGGGGATGGCCTACCACGGCAAGTGGAACGCCACCGAAGGCTCGCCCCAGCGCGCCATCGACTCGGGGCTGATCGACCGCTTCGGCAGCATCGACACGACCGACGGCGGACGCACCGGCCGCTACAGCGGCTCGGGCGAATGGCAGCGCGGCAGCGGGACGACGCTGACCAAGGTCAGCGTCTACGGGGTCAAGTACGACCTCAGCCTGATCTCGAACTTCACGTTCTTCCTCGACGACCCGGTGCACGGCGACCAGGTGGAGCAGATCGACGACCGGTTCGTGACCGGTGGACGCGTCTCTCACCGCCGACTCGCGGAGTGGGGCGGCCGCGCGATGCAGAACACGTTTGGCGTGCAGGTGCGCAACGACAACATCGGCACGGTCGGCCTCTACCACACCGAGGAACGCCGTCGCCTCGAGACGCGCTCGGAAGCTTCGGCGTTGGTGACCAGCGGCGGCGTCTACGCGCAGAACGAGATCGAGTGGGCGCCGCACCTGCGAACGATGCTGGGCATCCGCGGCGACGTGTCGCGCTACTCGGTGGATTCATTCCTCCCCGAAAACAGCGGCACGGCCAGCGCCGGACTGCTGAGCCCGAAGGCCGGCGCCACCTTCGGCCCGTGGAAGAAGACCGAGTTCTATCTGAACGGCGGCACCGGCTTCCACAGCAACAACGCGCTCGGCACCACGATCACGCACGACTACCTTGGCAACGACGTCGAGCGCGTCACGCCGCTCGTGCGCGGCTTCGGCGGTGAAGCAGGCGTCCGTTCGGTTGCCCTCCCCCACCTCCAGACCACGGTGTCACTCTGGACGCTGTCGCTCGATTCCGAGCTCGTCTACAACGGCGACCTGGGCGCGAGCGAACCTGGCGAGGCCAGCCACCGATGGGGCGTGGAATTCGCGAACTACTACAGCCCGACGAGATGGCTGGTCTTCGATGGCGACGTGTCGCTGTCGAAATCGCGCTTCACCACGGGCGAGGTCAAGGGGATGTATGTGCCCGAGGCGGTCGGCACGGTCGTCTCGGGCGGCGTCGGCGTCGACGGATACAAGAAGATGTACGGCAGCCTGCGGTGGCGCTACTTCGGACCGCGCGCGCTGATCGAAGACAACTCGGTGCGCTCTGACGCGACCAGCCTGGTCAACTTCCAGGGGGGATACCAGCTCCTGCGGAAGCTGCGGCTCAGCGTCGACGTCTTCAACCTGTTCGACACGAAGGCCGCGGACATCACCTACTGGTTCCCGTCGCGGCTGCCAGGTGAACCGCTCGGCGGCGTCGACGACTTTCACATCCACCCCGCCGTGCCGCGCACCGTGCGCGCCGGGTTCATCGTCGGATTCTGACGCACGCATCGGCGCCGGCCGCTGCGTGACCGGGCTTCACGACCCGCTGGGTCGTGAAATCAATCGGCGGTCATCGCCGTCACTGGCGCTGCCCATCCACCCGGCTGTGCGGACGGCGCCGCGGCGCAGGCGCCGCATGCCGAGCATCAGGCCGATGCCGCTCGAGGCCAGGCCGCCCAGGCACAGCAGAATCATCACCACGTCCCATGCGGGCGAGTTGTACCAGAAGGCAAAGTCGAGGCTGTGCAGGCCGTTGTACAGCCAGCGCTCCACGCGATTGAGTCTGTGGATCTGCGCCAGCACCTGGCTCATCCCGGGATCGATATAGACCCAGGTCTGCGCCGGATCGTTGAACTTCACGCGCAGCACGGGGAGCGGCGTCTGCCTCGCTTTCGAGTAGTAGTACGAGTCGTACTCGGTCAGGAGTTGCTGTTCCGCAATTGGCGCATCCGGAAGCGCCGTCCTCAGCCTGGTCACCAGCGAATCGGCGCTGAACGGCTGGCGTCGAATCTCGAGCGTGCTCGCCGACACGAGCAGCCGATCCGATTCCGCGCGACCGGTGACGTTGTAGGGCTGGTGGAGCCGCTCCCGATCGCCTTCCGCGGTCGGCGTGGCGGCGCCGGCTCGCACGACGTAGTAATGCTCGTCCTGGATGCGGGCGAGATCCATTTCCTTGATCGCGCGGCCGCCGAGGACACGGTTCCACGTGGCCTGGTCCATCGCCGAGAATCGCGACAAGTCGAGCGCCCCGCCGGTGAACACGTCGCGCTCGACCTCGAGACCCCTCGCGTTCGTCCATGCGAAGGGCTCCATCGACAGCATGCCGCTGAACGCCCACGTCAGCGTGAATACGCCAAAGACGACGCCGGTGATGTAGTGCCACCGCATCCAGCCTGAATAGGGAATCGACGCCGCCAACGGCTTCTGCCGCCGCCACTGCGTAACGCCGAGGACCAGTCCGAGCACCGCGAGCACGCAGGCGAGCGCGGCTCCGTAAACCACCGTGTTGTACCAGGCGGCCTGGTTCGTCCTGAGCGCGGTGAAGTACAGCCAATGCGGGATCGTGCTGATCCAGGCGAACCCGCGGCTGCGGCGCGTGGTGAGTACCGAGACTTCGCCGGTCTGCGGCGACACATACAGCTCGGTCGCGGCATCGTCGTCAACGCTGAACTTGTGAAGCGGAAGCTGGCGGCCCTGCAGCAGCGTCCACTGATCGACCTCGGTGATCGTGCCGAGGAGGTGAATGCGATCCTCGGGCAGGTTCATGAAGCGGCTGGCAATCGTCCGCGCCTGGTCGAGGGTGACTTCCTCGAGGACTTCCCCGTTATCGGCAAATACCGTGACCGCTTCGCGCTCACCGAACCGGTAGGCGGGCCGATCCATCACCGACAACACGGCGACCCGCCCTGCGCTGGGGTCCACGAGCCCGCGCTCGGCGGCCTCCGCCGGCGTCAGGTGGACGCGCGAGAGGTCGAGCCCTGGCATCCGTTCGAGCCGCAGCTCGGGAGTGAGGCGCGGCATGCCGCCGACGTACATCATGGTGATGCCGGTGGCGAACCACATGACGATCAGCGCGCTCAGCACGATGCCGAGATACCGGTGGCTCAGGATCAGGAACCGGCGAAGCAGCTTCATGACATCACTCCTCTGACGGCCCTGCGCGTGGCGGCGGCACGCAGTCTAACTCAGCGAAGGCTCAGAGAGCATCATCGACTTCGACTCAGCGACCCAATCGATACTTGAGCATGAACGACGCGCCCTGCAGGGGAAAGCCCTTCTTCTCGTAGTAATGCGCGTCCGCCAGGTTGTTCACCATCAGGATCACCGCGTGCCGCGGATGCACCTGATAGGTGGTGCTGACGTCGACGACGGCGAAGGCGGGATAGTCGACGACCGGCGAACCCAGCACGTTGAAGTCCTGATCCTGTCGTCCCTGAACGTAGCGCGCCGAGAGGCGGCCCGACAACCGCCGCCAGTCGACATCAAGACCGGCGCGGACGGTGTTGGTTGCCGTATTCAGGATGTTCCGCTCTCCCGTCGTCGGCAGCTGCTCGCGGCGCGAAAAATAGTGCGTGACGTTGGCGAAGATGCTCACCATGCCGTTGACACGGCGGGCGGCGTCGACGTCCAGGCCGCGGATGTGCGACGCGAGCGTGTTGACCGCCGACAGGATGATGGGCGCGGGAGGCGGCGGATTGCTGATGAGGACACTGGACACGACGCGATCGCTGATTGCCGTCTGAAAGTACGTCACGTCCAGGTGAGTAGACGCGGTGAGCAGCTCGATGCCCCCGTCCACGCTCACGCTGTGCTCCGGCTTCAAGTCGGGATTGCCCTGGATGATCTGCTCGCGGCCGCCGAACACGTTCGACGTGAAGCCGGTGAGCGCGCCGGCATCGGCCGGGACGAACGCGCGGCCGGCGGTCGCGTGCGCGCGAAGACCGCGCACGATCTCCTGTTTCACGCCGATGCTCGGATTGAAGAGCGTGAACGTGGTCGTGGACGGCGTGAAATTGGTTTTGAGCGGCGTGTCCACCGTCTTGACCTCGATGCGGTCGACGCGACCGCCGAGCGACACGACCGTGCGGCCCTGATTCACGTTCAGCGTGTTCTCGGCATACAGGCCAACCGTGTTCTTCCGGCTGTCCGCTGAGAACGGCGCCTGCGGCGCACCGGTACGCGCGTACGACGTGCTCTCGCTGCTGACGTGCTCGTAGTCGAGGCCGATCAGGAGGTTGTTGGCGCGAGACCACCCCCACGAGTCCCTGACCTGCGCACCGGCCCAGCCGAGCGAGCTCTCGAACGTCAGGTACGGCAGGAAGCCGATGTCGGCCGGGTCCGATGTCGTGACGTTGAGCGTGTGACTCGCTTCGCTGGCGGAATAGACGGTGGCCGACACGAGATGGCGCGCGAGCTGCCCTGACAGGCGGACGTCGCCCGACGCGTGCTCCAGATTCTTGCGACCCTGGGAGGCCAGTCCGCTGAACACGTCGCCGGGTGTGTTGATGTCGCGTCCGCGATACGCATTCACCTTGCCGTCGACGCGCCAGCTCCGGGCGAGGTCGGCGCCAAGCCGCGCCGCGCCGTCGTAGGTCTTGTACCCGGTAGCCGGACGTGTCTCGCCGTTGCCCATGCGGATGTCGTCGCGCTGGTTGAAGACCGAGCCGTTGACGTCGAAGTCAACGCGCGGCGACACGCTGCCGCCGGCCCTGCCGGCAAACTCAGACGCGTCGAAGCTGCCGAGCGACACCCGTACGCCACCGGCAAGCGGACCGCGAGATTGCCGTGTGATGACGTTGACGACCCCGCCCATCGCGGATGCACCGTAGACCGCGGACGCCGGTCCCTTGAGCACTTCGATCCGCTCGACGTTGTCGAGCAGCAGCGTCGACAGATTGGTCACGCCAGACGGCCGTCCGTCGACCAGCAGCAGCGATCGCTTGTTGATGCCGGATGGCTCCGGACGGAACCCGCGGATGCCGATCCCCGAGAGCAGCCCGGTGTACTGCACCACGTCGACGCCCGAATTCTTCTTCAGCACGTCGGTGATGTCGGACCCGACCGAACGCTCGATGTCTCGCGCGTCGATGACGTCGATCTTCTGCGGCGTCTCCGAGAGCCGCGTCTCCACCCGCCGGCCGGTGACGACCATGCTCTCGATGAGCCCGGCGATCTTCATCGTCAGGCGCACGGGGTCAGGCACGCGGTCCGCATGCACGTCGCGCACGACCCGGGTGCGCTCGAACAGCGGACTTTCCGCCTCGATCTCATAGCGTCCCGGCGCCAGCGCTGGCACCGAGAACGCGCCGTTCACATCGGTGATCACGGCCTGCGTGGCGACCCCCGACACGTCGCGCACGACGATCGACACGCCGCCGATCGCGCCGCCGGACTGGTCGCTGACGACGCCGGTGAGAGCCGATTGAGCGTGAGCGGGCGACGCCGCGAGGCACGCGATGAACAGGATTGAAAGGGAAACGAGGAGCGAGCGTACGGAACGGGTACAAGGCATGGTTTCTGTTCTCCGCAGAAAACAAGCGAGTGGCCCTTGGGGTAGGTCTCCTGGCTCGGAGGGTGCGAAGCGATCTTCGCAGCTCGCTTACCTTCCCCGGCGATCGACGGCCGAGTGGTGATCAAAGCGAGCGGCCCTCACTTACAGTGGCGGAACCGCGCCGGACTTTCACCGGACTTCCCTGTTATGCCCCTTGTGGGCACCCCGAAGGAGTCATCGTTGTAGCACGCGCGTCGTCTTGACAGCAAGCGCGATCGACTCGTAGAGTCCAATGCACCGCCACGCCGCAGCATCGCCACCATCGCTTGATGCGCCTTTCACTGCCACGACACACCGAGACACCCACCTTCGCCAAGGCTACGGCGGGCAGGCCTCGTCGGCTTGGGCGCCGACGCCGCAGGCGAAGGCGGCTGCCTCGGTGCCTCGGTGTGCCGGATCAGCGGCAGTTGTAGCGAATGCCAGCGCGCCCACTCTTTATCGGCGGCACTTCCTCGAACTCCGGCAAGAGCTGGATGACCACGGCGATCTGTGCCTGGCTGCGGCGTCAGGGTGTGGCCGTGGCGCCGTTCAAGGCGCAGAACATGTCGAACAACTCGTATCCCTGCGCCGGCGGCGGCGAGATCGGCCGCGCGCAGGTCGCGCAGGCGGAGGCGTGTGGACTCGAGCCAGAGCCGGCGATGAATCCGATCCTGCTGAAGCCCAACGGGACTGGTGGAAGCCAGGTGGTCGTCAACGGACGCGTGTGGAAGACGCTGCCTGCCCGCGGCTATTACGAGTACGCCGACGAGCTCCGCACGCACGTAATGAAGGCCTACCAGGATCTCGCCAGCCGCTTCGACGTCATCATCATCGAAGGCGCCGGCAGCGTGAGCGAGCTCAATCTCCGCAACGTGGACCTCGTCAACCTCGGGCTCGTCACGCGGCTGCGCGCGCCGTGGCTGCTGGTCGCGGATATCGAACGCGGCGGCGTGTTCGCCTCGGTGCTGGGCACCATCGGCTTGCTCACGCCTGACGAACGCACGCTGCTTCGCGGGTTCGCGATCAACAAGTTCAGGGGTGACCTGTCGCTGTTCGACGGAGGCGTCTCCATCCTCGAGCAGCGGAGTGGTGCGCACTGCTTCGGCGTCTTCCCGTACGCGAACGACATCAGCATCGACGCGGAAGACAGTCTCGCCTTGCGAACGGACGCGCAGTCTCCGGCACCCCCCGGCGCGCGCGTGGCCATCGTCCGGTTTCCCTCGCTCTCGAACGCCACTGACTTCCGCCTGCTGACGTGGGCGAACTGGGTGACTCGTCCCCCCTCAATTGACTACGACGTCGTCATCCTGCCCGGTAGCAAGCAGACGGCCGTCGACCTCGCGTGGTTGCGAGACGTCGGCCTGGCCGACTGGGTGCTGCAGCAGCATCAGCGCGGCGCCAAGGTGATCGGTGTGTGTGGCGGATTCCAGATGCTGGGGCGCACGATTGCCGATCCCCTTGGGGTCGAATCGAAGACGTCGACCGCGCGAGGGCTCGGACTGCTCCCGATCGACACGACGATGGCCGCGGACAAGACGACGCAGGTACGAACGGCAACCACCCGCGGCGGCGTGCCATTCGCGGCGTACGAAATCCACATGGGCGTCACGTCCATCGACGCTGGCGTCGAGCCGTTTGCGCGGCTGGACGATGGCCGCGCGGAGGGAGCCTGTGTTGGTAAGGTGAGTGGCACCTACCTGCACGGTGCGCTCGAACACGCCGACGTGTGCAGCGAACTGCTTGGCGTGCCCGTGGCACCGGGCGCGGCGAAGCGTGAACAGTATGAGCGGCTCGCCGACTGGTTCGAGCAGCATGGCCGCGGGCTCGAACAGCTTGGCCTGGTGTGAGGACTCTATGAGTTGGGAAACGTTGCTGGACCGACCGGAATTCATCCTGCGCCGCCGCGGCCGTCACCTGGTGGCGGAGCTTCGAGAAGCGCACCGCGTGCTGTCCACGTCGGTCACCAACGGCGGCCAGGCCGAGCACGTGCGTTTCCTGCTCAATCACCAGAGCTGCGAAGGCGCCGGGCATCTCGAAGTGCACAACGTGATCACCGAGATCGGATACCCCGCGTATCACGCACGGGTGTGTGAAGAGGCGGCGGTGCAGCCCGATGCGACCGCGATGATGGGCACGGCCGCCAACATGCACTACGCGGCGGTCGTCACCGAAGCGGACACCCAGGCAGACGACGGCGTGGAGGTCACCGCTGTGATCACGGCCGGCGTCGAAGGCAATGCCACCTGCGCCGGTGATCCTGCGAACTGGCGGGAGACCGACGCCGGCATGGAGAAAGTGCCCGCCTACGCCGGGACGATCAACACGATGCTCCTCGTGAATCGTCCGCTCACGGTCTCTGCACTCGCACGCGCGGCGATGACGATGACCGAGGGCAAGAGCGCGGCGCTTCAGCGGCTGGCGGTGCCGAGCCGCCAGTCGGCGGACCTGGCCACCGGCACCGGCACGGATCAGTTCTGTATCGCGGCGCCAGCGCGTGGCGAAGGCGTCCGCACGTCGACGAGCTCGCACGTGAAGCTCGGCGAATTGATCGGCCGGGCAGTACGCCAGGCGACGCAGGAGGCGCTGCGCTGGCAGAACGGCCTCGAACCGAGTTACACGCGCGGCGTGTTTCACGCGCTGGCGCGCTACGGCGTGAAGGAGGCGACCTTCTTCGACGACATCGCACCGCTCCTCAGCGCGTCTGACCTGGAGCTGCTGCGGAAGAACACAAAAGCTGTGATGTACGAGCCGATGGTCGGCGCCGCCGCACACGCTCTCGCCACCGTCCTTGACCGCGTGCGGCATGGGTCGCTGCCGGCATCCGTTCAACGGGACGCGGCGGTTCAGCAGGCCGCCACGCTGGCCGCCAACGTGGCCGCCAAGCCGGGCGAATGGCCCGCATACAGGCAGCGTCTTTGGGGTCAGACCCCAGGGTGGGGTCAGACCCCAGGGAAGAAGGGACTCATATTTTCGACGGGTGGGGCAAAAGCCCTGATTCTGGCCGCGATTGCCCTCGGATGGACTGAAAAGTGGCGGGCATCCTCGCGTTAGCCGTCGCGCTCGACCTCGCGATCGGCGATCCGGAGTATCGCTTCCATCCCGTGCGGTTGATCGGCCGTTCGCTCGAGAAGGTCGAGCACGCCCTGAGACAGATCGGCGCCGACGGCTACGCCGGAGGCGTCATTCTGTTTCTCGTGCTGACGTGGGCCTGGGTCGCCGCCATCTCCACCCTGCTCTGGACGCTGTCTTCAATCAGCGTGTGGCTGGGATGGGCAGGGGAACTCTTCTTCGTCTACAGCTTCCTCGCCCTCGGCGATCTGCTGCACCACGGCCGCGGCATCGAGCTGGCCGTTGAACGCGGCGACATGGGCGAGGCACGGAAGCGTGTCTCGATGCTCGTCGGCCGCGACACCGAGCCGATGGACGGCGCCGCGTGCCGGCGCGCGGCCGTCGAAAGCCTCAGCGAGAACCTTACCGACGGCTTCACGAGCCCGCTCTTCTGGTACGTCATCGGCGGGTTACCGCTGCTGATCGTGTTCAAGGTCGTCAGCACGATGGACTCGATGGTCGGCTACAAAACGCCGCAGTACCTCCGCTTCGGCTGGTGCGGGGCGAGGCTGGACGATGCGATGAACTTCGTGCCGGCGAGGCTGACATGGCTGCTGATCTCAGCGGTCGCACTGGTGTGGCCGCGATGCTCGTGGCGTAAGGCGCTTCGTATCGGCTTCGAGCAGCACGCGATCCTGCCCGGCCCAAATTCCGGATGGAGCGAGGCGACGACCGCGGGCGCCGTCCAACGGCGCCTGGTCGGGCCCATCTGGTTGAAGGGAGAGCTGGTCACGGATCTCTGGCTCGGCGATCCACTGGACCCGGAGCTCGGGAGCGCCCGCGACTATGAGACGGCAAGTGGCCTCATTCGCGCCTCCGGCATTGCCGCAGCCGCCGCGTGCTCTGGCGCGCTGCTGCTCTTCTAGTCAGGAGATTTCGAGCGTCAATAGAGGCCGGCGGGCACCGCGTCGCCCGTGGTATTTCTGTCTTCCAACCGACGACGTATCACGCGCTGCGGCGCGACCTGTCCTGCTGATTGATCTCTACCCGCTTGGGGGTGATGACCCGGTTCCACCACATGATGGTTCCGGTGACGACGAGCACGGGAAAACTCAATCCCAGGATGGCCCACAGGATCTTGATGCCGAGGCCGGCAAACCATCCTGCGTGCAGCGGGAACATCCAGGCCATCAGGAGATCGCCGGCGCTCTCCCCCACCTGTGGACGAATCCCGAGCAGCCGGCCGTCATAGCGATCGAAATGCACCCACGTTTCGCCGCTGACGACACGGTCGCCGATGACGTCGCGATCGACGACGACAACAATCGATCCGCGGTCGCCGACTGCGGCGGTGTAGCGCGCGGGATACGAGCCGGGGACGGCGCCGAGCGCCCGCTCGACGAGCCTTCGAGGCTCGGGCAGAGGTGACGTCTCGCGACGTGCTGGATCCGAGACGGGACGCGCGCGGGTGCTGAGCGGAGACACCTTCGTGAGGACTGCTCTGAATCCCTGTGGGAACGCGAGGTAGATACCCGTGATCGACCACAGCAGCAGCACGAGCATCGTCCAGAAGCCGACCGCGCTGTGCAGCTCCCACGTGATGCGCTTCCAGCCGCGGCCGAAGTCGACCATCAGCGCCCGGCTCCATCGCACGAGGCCCGGCCACCACAGCACGAGACCGGTGAGGGCGACGATGATCAGACAGCCGGTCAGTGCGCCGCTGACTTTGAGCCCGATGCGTCCAGAGAGCAGGTAGACGTGCAGATTCCACATCCAGCGCGCGAAGCCGTCGTCGGGCAGCTCTCCAAGGACCTCGCCTGAAACCGGGTGAGCGAAGACGGTGCGAATGTCCTGTCCTTTCGAGGGATACGACACGAAGCTGTTTCGCTGTGGCGCCGGCCAGTTCACGCTGCCGACGCGAAACCCCGGGTACGCCGCCTGGACGTTGCGGAGGACGATCGCGGGATCGGCGAGCGTCGTGCCGGTGTCGGCAATCGCGAAGTACTGGGGATACTCCAGCGCCTCCAGCTCGGGCTCGAATACCAGCACTGATCCGGACAGCCCGATGACCAGCACGTAGAGCCCCAGCGGAAGGCCGGACCACAGATGCACCTGGAACAAGGCCTTCCGAAACCATGTCGTCTGGGGCCGGCGAAGAAATCCTCTGAACATCGACGGGCGAGTCTAGCCGAAGGATCCGCCCTGACGATGGACCTGAAGATAAATTCAGAAACTCTTCAGATTTCGCCAAATGAACCTGCGTTTATACTGTGGCCCGCTAATCCCGCTATTCGAAGGAGCCGCTATGCATCGCGCCTGGTCGCTGGCGTTATCGCTGGTCGTGTGCGGTCTGATCGTTGACCGATCCGAAACGTTCGCGCAGCAGCCGGCCGACGGCCCGGCCGCACAGACGTCCACCGAGCAGACCGATACCTCGGGCCCGCTCAGCATCAGGACGACGGTCGTGGTCACCGCGACGAGGTCGCTCGCGGAGGTGGACAAGACGCCGTTGTCCGCCAGCGTCATCACGGCTCAGGAAATCGCCGCGAGGCCGGTGCAGAGCCTGGACCAGTTGCTGTCTCTGACCGAAGGCGCCTACGTGCAGCGGTTCCAGGGCTTTTCGGCCACCGACTCGAACG